>DATJSH010000001.1:0-27285 GCA_035504235.1 Allostellaceae bacterium
CGACACGGTGTTCCGCATCGCCTCGATGACCAAGGCAATAACCTCGGTCGCCGCGATGCAGCTCGTCGAGCAGGGCAGGCTTTCACTCAACGACCCGATCCCGGCGATCGATCCGGGTCTCGCCGCGCCGCAAGTGCTGACCGGGTTCGACGCGGCAGGCAAACCCCTCCTGCGCCCTGCTAAACGGCCGATCACCCTGCGGCATCTGCTGACCCATACCGCCGGGTTCTGCTACGAGCAATGGAACCCCGACCTCGAGCGCTGCGTTGCCGCGCTCGGCATGCCGCAAATGGCGAGCGGAAAGCGCGCCGCCTTGCGCATGCCGCTGATGTTCGACCCCGGCGAACGCTGGGAATACGGCATCAACACTGACTGGGTCGGCCGGCTTGTCGAGGAGATCAGCGGGCAGACGCTTGACGTCTATTTCGCCGAGCACATCACCGGCCCGCTCGGCATGATGGACACCGGCTTCGCCGTTTCGGCGGAACAGCGCGCGCGGCAGGCGAGCGTCCACCAGCGGCACCCCGGCGGCGCGCTCGAACCGCAGCCCTTCGAGCAGAAGATCGACCGGGAATTCCTCGCGGGCGGCGGTGGTTTATATTGTACCACAGGCGATTATCTTGCGTTTCTTCAAGCGCTACTGCATGGCGGTGCGTTCAACGGCCAGCGTATCCTGAAGCCCGAAACCGTGGCGCTGATGAGCCAGAACCATATCGGCGGGCTCACGGTCAGCGTGTTGCGAACGAATAATCCCCCGCTCACCAACGACGTCGACCTGTTCCCCGGCCAACCCGTGCGCTGGGGGCTCGGTTACATGCTGACCCCTGAGCCCGGCCCCAACGGCCGCAGCGCCGGCAGCGTTTCCTGGGCCGGCATCTTCAACACCTATTACTGGCTCGACCCTGTAAAGCGGGTCGCCGGCGTGATCATGACGCAGATCCTGCCCTTCGCCGATTTGCCGACCTTGAGCGTCTATGGGGCGTTCGAGCGCGGCGTTTATGCCGCGCTGGCGGGAGATTGAGCGGGTGGGCTTGCCTTTGTTGTCGCGTTGCGCCCGGTTTGCCGCCGCCCTGTTGCTTCTTGTGCTCGCCGCCTGCGCCGAGACCGGTGCGACCGCACTCTCCGGCTCGTCGTCCGACTTTATCGTGGTCGGCGATTTCGCGGTTCCGCCGGGTGTCGTGCGGCTCGACCCGACCATGGGTTTCTCGCTCTATCGCGGCGAGCCGGGCGTGCCGGCGCGGCAGCGCGCCGCCTCGATCGGCCGGGCGGTGGACTTTCTCGTCACCGACACGATCGTTGACCGGCTGCGCGCGCTAGGCTACGACGCGGTCAGCACGAGCAATCCCAATCCTGTCGGCTCGGGTCATCGTGCGCTGATTGTCAGCGGTACGTTCCGTACGATCGGCGAAGGCAGTCGCCGCCGCGCGGGCGACGAGCACAGCGCTGTCATCGCCGATGTCGCGATCAAGGCCGAGCTGCCGGGTGGCCGCGTGCAGCCGGTGCAGAGCTTTACGGTCGATTCCCGCAGCGCCCCGCGGGTGCGCGACAATAACGGCGCCACCAGCCGCGAAACTGGGGTCGATGCCGACGCCACCAATGTCGGCGCCGAGATCGCGCGCGTTGTCGGCGAGGTCGCCCGCCGCAACAACTGGCTGCCGGCACGGCGATAGCAGCCAAATCTCTCCCACCCTGTTTATGGGGAGAGGGAGTCAACTTCCCGGCACGACGCCCTTGGGGAGCCCCGCACAATACCGCGCGATGTCGCCCGGCGTGGTGATCCACAGCGCGTCCTTGTGCTCCATGATGTGACGGAGCGCGCGCCGCAGCGCTCGGAGCCGGAACGGCTGACCGATGATGAACGGGTGCAGTGCCACCGAATAGACGAGCGGGTACTTCTTCGACTGGTCGAGCATCTCGTCAAACTGGTCGATCAGCATGTCCTCGAACATCCGGCCGGTGTGCTGGCGGAAAACGAGGCTCGGCGAGTCATTGAGCTCGATCGGGTAGGGTACCGATAAGATCGGCCCGTCCCGCGTCTGCATCCAGATCGGCTGGTCGTCGAGCGCCCAATCCATGCAATAGCGGTAGCCCGCCTCCTTCAACAGGTCGAGCGTCACCCCGGTCTGCGCCAGATAGGGCCCGAGCCAGCCCTCGGGCCGCTTGCCCGAGAGCCGCGTCACGACCTCGGTGCATTCGGCAATGAGCCGCGCCTCGTCTTCCTCCCACAACACGTCCTGCCGCTCGGAATTGGTGCGCCCGTGGCCGACATACTCGTCGCCCCGCGCGTTCATGCGCTCGACGATCGCCGGGCATTCCTCGAGCACTGCCGAGTTGACGTTGTGCGCGCCGGGCAGGCCGAATTCGTCGAGCAGGTCGAAATAGTACCAAAGCCCGACCCGGTTGCCGTAATCGCGCCAGGCATAGTTGCGCTGATTCTGGTCAGAGGGCGCGCCGGTCGAGTCGCTGCCGAGCCCGGCGCGAAAGGCGAAGAACTCGATGTTGTTGCAGAAGAACACCGCGAGCCGCTTGCCCTCGGGCCAGTCATAGACCGGCCGCTTGTGGATCGGCACGTAATCGTAGCGGCCGTGACGGGGCAGCTTCATGGCGTGCTACCGCCCCTTGAACTCCGGGCGGCGCTTTTCCATAAAGGCGGTGCGGCCTTCGGCATAGTCCTCGCTGGCGAAGCATTCGGCGACGACGCGCTTGCACAATTCCATGTCGCGCTTCGATTCATCCTTCAGCGCCTCGCGCACGATCTGCTTTGCGGCGCGCACAGTGAGCGGCGCGTTGCCGGCGATGGTTTTGGCCATGGTGTCGACCGTCGTTTCAAGCTCGCTATCCGCCACGACCTGGTTGACAAGGCCCATGCGCAGCGCCTCATCGGTGGTGAACTGGCGTGCGGTATAAAAAATCTCGCGGGCATAGGCCGGCCCGACGATGTCGATCAGCTTCTTGATCCCATCATAGGCATAGCCGAGGCCGAGCTTCGCCGCCGGAATCCCGAAGCGCGATCCCTCGGCGGCGACGCGGATGTCGCAGGCGAGCGCGGTCGCCATCCCGCCACCGATGCAATAGCCGCGGATCATGGCGATCGTCGGCTTCAGCGTCTCGTGGAGCGCGAGGCGGGCGTTTTCCGACACCCGTGAGTATTCCTCCGCCGCCTCGGCGGTGGCGCGCTTTTCCTTGAACTCGGAGATGTCGGCGCCCGACACGAACGCCTTGCCCCCGGCGCCCGACAGCACGATCACCCGGATTTCGGGGTCGTTGTCGAAATCCGTCATGATCTGCCCGACCGCCTGCCACATATCGAGCGAGACCGCGTTGTGCCGCGCCGGGTTGTTGAAGATGATCCGGCCGATGGCGCCATCCTTCTCGAAGATCATCTTCGAAGATGCGAGGGGCTGATCGAGCATGGTGGTTCGCGCTCCTGGTCTATGGTCGCGGCGAGTGTGGCAGATCGCGCGGGCGAGCGCATCCCGGCAATCGCTCATGCCAAACTGCGCGTTTCCGCCGCTCCGCTCTCGCGGCGGCCCGGGTAGGGGCTAGGTGGACTGCGGCGCGGCGCCGAGATACTTGTACTGGTGGAGCACCGATTCGACCGGATATTGCGTATCTTCGCGGGCCTGGAAGATACTGATCGTCCGGTCGGTGATGTCGCCGTACTGATCGAAGCTGACGACCCCTTGCAAGGTCTCGGTGTGGGCGGCTTGGATCGCATCACGTACCGCCGAGCGCGTTACCGGTGCTCCGGATTCGGCGACCCGCTTGATCCCGTCGAGCGCGACCTGCATCGCGTCGTAGGCGGTGATCGCATAGGACGACGGGCCCAAGCCGTATTTCTCTGAATATCGCTTTATCCACGGCTGCACCGAAGGGTTTTGGGCGAGGAACGGCGCCGCGATCGTCGCGTACCAGCCCTGCATCGCTGGGAACCCGGCACCCTTCAGCAGCCCGGAGCTGTAGACGCCGTCGCCACCCGCCTTGATGACGTTGGGAATGATGTCATACGACTGTTTCGCCAGCTTGGCGGCGGTCAGCGCATTGCCGCCGAAATAGATGGCATCGACATTGAGCGGTTTTATCTTGGTTAAGAGGGTCGTGTAGTCAGGCTCCAGCGGATTGAGCTGGTCGTGGCCGAGCACCTCGATGCCGTTCTTCTTGGCCTGGCCCTCGAACGTGTTGGCGATGCCGACCCCATAGGCGCCGCTATCGTCGAGGACGTAAACTTTCTTGACGTTCAGCGTCTGCGCGAAGTAGTTCGCCATGGCCGGCCCTTGATAGGAGTCGGTGGTCACCATCCGGAAATAAATGGGCCGCCCCGAGGGATCGAACTGCCCAGCGAATTTCGGATCGGTGATGTCGGGATTGGTGGAGCTCGGGGTGATTGTCGCGAGGTCGCCCTGGCTGAAGATCGGCGACATCGCCTTGCCGCAGCCGCTGTTTTGCGGGCCGACCGCGGCGACGACGACGGGGTCGGAGACCATCTTGCGCGCATTGACCGCCGCCTGCGCCGGGTCGAATTGGCCGGCGGTCGCGGTGCCGTCGTCGAGCACCATCGGCTCGATCGTGTAGCCGCCGACGCCACCCTTGGCGTTGGCGTCATCGATCGCCATCAGCGCGCCGTTCTTGACGAGGATGGCGTCCTCGGCGCCGGCGCCCGTCAGCGACACGTCAATGCCGATCTTGACGCGCTTATCGTCGGCCAAGACGGTGCGCGAGGCGAATGTCCCGGCGAGTATGACGGCGGGCAGTCCGGTGATGACGGCGCGGCGCGTGGTCATTCGATCTCTCCCCTGTTCGACGGGGATTGCCCCCGCTGTTATTGCTTGATGACGCAAGTTTTGCGCCAGTATCGGACGCTCTACAGACGTGTTCAGCCGCCGGTTGGGCAGCATCTCGGGACTGCTTAGAGCGGCGACTCTCCGGCCATCACCCAGCCGTGGCGGTCGAGCAGCTCAGCCAGTTCTTCCTTGCTCATATCGGCGAATTTACGTCCGGTGCGCCGCTGCTCCTCGATAAGCCCGCCCGCCTTGGCAGGGGTGTAGAGGAACACCACCTTGCCGGTTTCCGTGCCGGTGCTCTTCCAGCAATGCGGTACGCCGCGGGGCATGAAGGCACAGGTGCCGGGGCCGCCCACGGTCACCGTATCGCCGATCATGAATGTCACCTCGCCAGTCAACACATAGCCCACCTCGTCGCTGTCGCGGTGCAGATGGCGCGTGCTTTTTGTACCTGGCGGGACGATTTCCTCGAACATCATGATGCTGTCGCCGGTCGCGCCGCCGAAGAGCTTGGGGATGATCGCCCGCTCGGCGGGTTCCGGCGCCTTGTCCGGCAGAACGACAATGCCTTGTGCCGCCATCGCTTGCCCCTCCGTTTCGTGCGGGCGCATCCGGCGAGGGTCAGCTACGCCGCCGCGAAAGCTCCCGCTTCTCGCATCCCGGCGATCTCGGCTTGGTTGTAGCCGAGCTCGCGCAGTATCTCGTCGTTGTGCTGGCCGTTATCGGGGGTCGGCAGGCGCATGCGCGCCGGCTCGGGCGTCTTCATCATGTTGATCGCTTGCCCCACGACCTTAAGCTCGCCGAGTCGCGGATGGTCCATCGGCCGGGCCATTTCGAGATGCTGCACCTGCGGGTCGCCAAAGGTCTGGTCGATCGTGTAGAGCGGCCCGCACGGCACGCCGACCTCGTTCAACAGCTCGATCCAATAGGCGCTCGGCTTCTGCTTGGTAACCTCGCTGAGGATCTCGTTGAGCTTCTTGCGGTTTTTCGAGCGCGCCGGGCCGGTCGCGTAGTCGGGATCGGTCAGCAGATGCGGCACCTCGGCCGCCTCGCAGAAGCGCTTGTACAAGTTGTCGCCCGAGGCGGCGATGTTGATCTGCCCGTCCGAAGTCGGGAACAGCCCGGTCGGAATGCCGGTCGGGTGGTCATTGCCGGCCTGCTTCGCCACCTCGCCGGCCTGCAGCCAGCGCGAGCCCTGGAAGTCGAGCATAAAGATCTGCGCTTCGAGCAGCGAGGTGTGCACCCATTGCCCCTCGCCGGTCTTCTCGCGCTCGATCAGCGCCATCATCATCGCCTGCGCCAGGAGCAGCCCGGCGCACAAATCGTCGATCGGGATGCCGACCCGCACCGGTCCCTGCCCGGGGAACCCGGTGATCGACATGAGGCCGCCCATGCCCTGGGCGATCTGGTCGACCCCCGGCCGCTTGGCATAAGGCCCGGTCTGGCCAAACCCCGAGATGCTGCCGTAAACGATGCGCGGGTTGATCTTCTTCACCGACTCGTAATCGACGCCGAGCCGATGCTTCACGGTCGAGCGGAAATTCTCGACGATGACATCGGCTTTCGCCGCCAGTTTCATGAAGACCGCCAGACCTTCCTTGGTCTTCAGATTGATCGCCAGGCTGCGCTTGTTGCGGTGCAGGTTCTGAAAATCGAACCCGTCGCGGCGCGACCCGGTGATGTCGGTGCCGGGGCCGCCGGGCGGCTCGATCTTGATGACGTTGGCGCCCCAATCGGCGAACTGGCGCACCGCGGTCGGCCCGGCGCGGGCATGGGTCAGGTCGAGCACGGTGTAACCGGACAGCGGCAGGGATCCAACGCTCACGACGGGTTTCCTCCAATAGCGGAAGGCCAAATCTCGACGCCAACTGTCGCCCGCCCTTCGCCCCAACGTCAAGGATCGCGGGCGCTTGCAGCTAATTGTTCGCCGCCGCAAGCCGCGCGCCGCGGCGCGTGACGCGCGCGACCGGCAGGCACATCAATGCCAGGAACACCCCGAGGATCACAAAGCTCGAATTCGTGCCCCAGGCGTCGGCGATCACCCCCATCACCGGCGGGATGACGATCGCCGCAAGCCGGTTCATCGTTTGGCGCAAGCCGACCACCGCGCCCTGGCGGTAGGGGCCGACCGCCTTGGCCTGCACCGAGAACATCATCGGCTGTACCACGCCCTGCAACCAGCCGCGCACGACATTGGCCGCCAGCAGCAGCGCGTAGATGCCGCCGAGAAACGGGGTGACGCAGATCACCGCGATCGAGAGGACCGTGCCCGACAGCATGGTCTTTTGCGGGTCGCCCATGCGCATCGCCCGCCCGGCGAACAGGTGTCCAAGACCGCTGAAAACCTCGACCGTCGCGAACAGGATGCCGATCGTCGTGCCCATAAGGCCGATCCCGTTCAGGTACACGACATAAAGCGATTGCTGCACGCCCATCGTCGCGGTGCGCAGAAAGATGATCGCCATCGTCGTGAACACCGCCGGGATCACCATCAGCGCGAAAGAGCTCGCATAGTCGGAGAATTGCGGCAGCAGCTCGCGCAACCGGAAGCGATCCGATAGGCGCGGCATGCGCTCCTTGGCTTCGGGCGCACGCAGCAGCGCGAGCGTCAGCAGCACACCCCATATCGCGCCCAACGAATAGGCCGGCCACGGCCCGCCGAAATCCCACGCGACCCCGGCGACGATCGGCGCCGCGGTGGTGCCGATGCGCGCGAAAAAGCTGAACCGGCCGATATATTCGGCCTCGCCCTCGGCCAGCTGGGCGATCAGCGTCTGCGCCCCCGACCAAGCGAAATTGAGCGCCGCGCCGTTGGCGATCTGCAGCGCCAAGAGCGGCCAGAACCACGGCAGCAACGGAAAGACCGGCGCCAACGCGATCGACGACCAGACGAAGAACAAGGTCACCCGCCGCGTGCCGAAGCGGTCCATCAACACGCCGATATGGATCGACAACAACACCGCGAGCAGCGACCGCGCGCCGACCAGCAGCCCGACCTGGCCTGCATTCATCCCGAGCGACAGGCCGTAAAGTGGAATGAGGAAGTTGTAGAGATCGCCATAGCCCATACCGAACACCCCGACGAGATAGATCGGCGCCGGTCGGCTCAACCCGGCCGGTCTGTTGACTTGGCCTCGGGCGGGCGTTTTGCTCTTCATTGCCTCGATAGTCGGGCTTTTTTGCCGCACCCCCAAGCGCGTCGTCCGCAGGGGTGGCGTGCGGCGGCGCTACTCCACCTCGGTCGCGCGGCGAAACCGCGTCTTCAGGTACACGCCGTCGCGCGACGGCAGCACGCGCGGCGGCTCGTCGGCGAGGATCGCGACGCGGGCAAAAAGCGTGCGTTCCTTCGCCTGCACGGCCCTCGCGAAATCGGCGAGCGCAGCCTCGTTGGCGATGTCTACCGCCGCCGCGATGCCGCAGGAGCGCGCGACGCCGACGAGATCGACCGCACTGTCGGTATGGCTCGGCTGCATCCCGGTCTCGGCGTAGCGCCCGTTGTCGAAGACCGCGATCGCCAGGTTGGGCGGGGCCTGCACGCCGATCGTCGCCAGGGCGCCGAGACCCATCAGCGTGTCGCCGTCGCCCGTCACCACCAGCACCGGCCGGTCGGGCCGCGCGATCGCGAGGCCGAGCCCGACCATCGCCGCGCCGCCCATCGCGCCCCACAGATAGAAATTGCGCTCGTCGTCGGCGACCGAGGCGGCATCGTAGGTCGTCGAGCCGAGCCCCGTGACCACCAGCAGCTCGCCCCGGTCGGCCAACAGCACGCGGATCGCAGAGCGCCGGTCGAGCCGCGGCTGGTTGCTCCCCGCAGCCATCATTTCACCCATTTCTTGGCGCCGATCAGCCGCTGCGACAGCAGCACCGCCGTCGCCAGGCTGCCGTTAAAGGCGATGTCGAGCGCCGCGGCGACGGTCTCGGCTGCGCTCGCCGCGTCCTCGACGCGATAAACCAGCACGTCCATCAGCTCGAGCGCCGCCTGGGTCTTCGACCCCATCGCCACCTGCCACGGGTTGAACTCGGCCCATTCGCCGCGCATCGTCACCAGCATCGTCAGCGGAAAGCGGCACGATTTCACTAGGCTCAGCATGTTGATGCAGTTACCGACGCCGCTCGACTGCATCAAGAGCGCCGCACGCTGCCCGCCCAGCCAGGCGCCCGCAGCGAGCGCGATCCCCTCCTCCTCGGTGGTCAGCGACACCGCGCGGATCCCGGGGTCGGCCTGGCAGTGCTGGATAAGCCGCGCGTGCCCGGCATCGGGGACATACCCGACCTGGCGGGTATCGGCCGCCTTCAGCGCGGCGAAAATTCCGTCGCGCCAATCGTCATCGTTCATCTGCACGATCCCCAAAACCGGCCTGTCCGCTCACTGATATCCGACTGCCGGCGCCGCGCAAAGAACACTCGCGTGCATGGCTGGCCCGGCAGACTCAGCCGCCGCCACCTTGATGATGGCCGCGCTCGGTGTCGTCACCTTGCTCTGTGCGCTCGCCTTCCCAACCGCCGCGAGGAATTGCAGCCGGAACTGTGGAATGCGGTGCCCGCAGCCGGGGAATAAGCCTTAATCCGCCACCGCCGTCGGGCAGGTCGCGCGGCGGGCTCGCGGGCGCGGTTTGGCCGCCCAGCTGGCGGGGTCGACAGTGCCCATCGGGATGCATTCGGCGAGTTGCTGCGGCTGGAAAAATTCGAGCCGCGCTTTGCTGTGGGGCGGGAAGAGGAATTCGAACGCGCCGAGATACTCCCACCCCTCGCCGCTGCCGGTCTTGATCGGCGTCATGGCGAAGGGGCGCAGCGTCACCTCCTCGTCATGGCCCTCGGCGCTCAGCACCGCGAGGTGGTTGTCGTCGATGCGATAGAGGCTGGTGCGTGCGCGATGCGCCCAGTCCCAGCCGGGAATCATCGCGGTGTAGTAGCCGCCGCCATAGATCACATTGAAATAGCGCCCGGAATCGCGCGCCTCGTCATCGCTCAGAAAGAGGTCGAGCCGCACGTTGAAGCCGTATTTGTCAAAGTCCTGCACCGCCGAATAGCGCGGCACCATCATGAACCAAGCGGTGTAGAGAGAGACCGCGGCCGCGGGCACTGCCGCGACCCCGCAGATGATCGCGGCGACCAGCAGGCACCGGTTGACAAGACGCTTTGACACGGGTGGAAAATCGGATGCTGCGCGTTATGCTCGGTGATTCAGTGCGATACCGGCGAATACTTTAGCCGCCACCCGAGCGAATACGCGCGTCAGTTTGGAATTGCTCCCTTGCGTCCGGGCGCCAGTGACCAAGTGTCCCGCCGGCGCTTCACTCGTTCTGCAACCGGTAGCGCAGCCAGATCGCGCCGTCTTTCAGCACCTGGCTGCTTTCCAGAATCATCGACCGCACCGGCGCCGACGGGCCGGTGACCTCGTCGGCGGAATCGAAGACGTGCGGCCCGCCCCTCGCACCGTCGATGGTCGGACAAATCGCCAGGCTAATCTCGTCGATCAGGCCGGCGCAACCGCGTCTGCATTTGCTGGCGCCGATGCTCGCGCAAGATATGGACGACGTTGGCGGGTAGGCTCACTATGCGACGACCGGCGCGGCTCTTGGGCGCCTCGAACCGCAAGCCGGCGGCCGTCTCTTCCATTGACCGCTCGACGCGCACGACGCTCTTGTCCAAGTCGAGTGCTCCCCAAGCGAACCCGCATATCTCGCCACGCCTCATGCCGCTGCCGAGCGCGAGCGCCACGATCGGATGCAGCGCGTGACCGTCGAGCTTAGCCAACACGTCGGCAATCTCGGCCGGCGATAGGATGACGACTTCGGCGGCTTGAACCTTCGGCGGCCGGATCGCGGCAGCAACGTTGCGGCTGATGATTTCGAGACGTAGCGCCCGTTCCAAACCGCGCCTGAGAACACGGTGGGCATGGCCTACGGTGCGCGCTGACAAGGGCCGGCCATCCTTGCCGCCAGACTTCAACAGCACGCCGTGCCAGTCGTGCACCTGCGCCGGTCGGAGCTTTTGCAGCAACATGGCGCCGAGGTGCGGGATCACCTGTTGTTCGACCAACTGGCGGTAGCGCTCGACCGTCTTTGGCGAGAGCGAACTGTCGGAGCCAAGCCAGCTACGCAGATACTCCGCAAGCGTCGTCGTCGTCGGCTCGATGGCAGTGCCGGCGCGGATCTCATCGAGGAGCCGCGTCAGCTCGATCTGCGCTTCTTTTTTGGTTCCGCGCACTGTCACGTAGCCCGACTACCGAGCGATGCGGAAAGGCGCCTAGGCCGAGATCCTCCCTCCGCCGCTTACCCCTTCATCGACGAGAGGAGTTCAGGTGCCCGATCGCAAGACGGCCAATGCGCGCCGTCCGACGGCCCGTCGGAGACCGGAAAGCCGAGTTTTCGATTTCTCGCACTTGGCCGGCGGCGATCTCGGGTTCTTTTCCACGTCGCAAACCCGACAGCACGATGATGCCGATGCGCTCGCCAGGCCGACGCCGCGGCGAAGCGCGAGTGCGCCCGAATCGAGCGTCAGCGGAAGGTGGGCGCATTTGATGATTTCGGGGTGCGATTTCGCCCTCAGCGGGTCAATCTGAGGTGCAGCGGCGGAAGGCGTGCCTAGGGGCAAATCCGGCCGGCTTAGGACCCCAGCAACAAATGGCGGTTCGGGCTGGCAAACCGGTCATTCGAAGCGAGGCACATCTACGGCTGCACCGCGCCGAAAGCGGACTTTGGCTCCGTAGATGCCAAGAGGCGCGACACGTGGCGGTGGTTACCAAGCACAGCTCTATTTTGGATTCGCTGGCACGCGATGTGGTATAGCGGAAGTCAGCCTGGCGGCTCTTGATGCGACGCGATCAACCCACCGGGCGGAGGGTCGCACTATGGGCTGGCTCGACGGGCAGGTGGCGTTAGTGACGGGCGGCGGCTCCGGCATAGGCCGCGCCGTTGTCGCACGCTTTATCGACGAAGGGGCGCGGGTCGGCGTGATGGAGCGCGTTGCAACCCGCGCCGAGCAACTGCGCGCCGAATTTGGCGACAAGATCGTCAGTGTCGCCGGCGATGTTGCAGTCTTTGCCGACAATCGGCGCGCCGTCGCCGAGACAGTACGCGCCTTTGGCCGGCTCGATGTTTTTGTGGGGAATGCCGGGATCTTCGACGTATATGCCGAGATTGCCGATATGGCGGAGGACCAGCTCTCGCGGGCCTATGACGAATTGTTCGCGGTTAACGTCAAGGGGCTCTTGTGGGGGGTGAAGGCGGCGCTACCCGAGCTTCGGAAGAGCAAGGGTTCGATTGTCTTCACGGCGTCAGTCGCCGGGCTCAATTCGGGTGGTGGCGGGGCGCTCTATACAGCATCCAAGCATGCCGTCGTTGGTCTCGTGCGGGAGTTGGCGGTCGAATTGGCACCCGATGTCCGGATCAACGGCGTAGCGCCCGGCGGCACGATGACGGATCTGCGCGGGTTGCAATCCCTCGGCAATGATGACCGCTCGCAATTCGCCGCAACTGGCATGGCCGAACGCCTGCAGGCCGGCAACCCACTGCGGGTGGCGCTGGTGCCCGATGACCTCGCCTGGGCCTATGTGTTCTTGGCGTCGCGCGATAGTGGACGCGGCGTCACCGGCAGCATCGTTACGGTGGATGCCGGGGCGATGCTGCGCATGCCACGCCCCGTTCCCCGCATGGAGGCCGATGATGAGTAACCTGGGACGGCTGGTCGACGCCGAGAAGGGCCTCGTCAGCCGGCGGATCTTCATTGAGCAGGATATCTTTGAGGAGGAGCAGCGGCAGATTTTTGCGCGCTGCTGGCTCTTTCTCTGCCATGATAGCCAGATTCCGCTGCCTGGAGATTTCGTCACGACTTACATGGGCGAGGACCCGGTCCTCGTTACCCGCGACACAGGAGGCAAGGTTGGCGCCTTCCTCAACGTCTGCCGCCACCGCGGCAACCGGCTGTGTCGCGCCGATAGCGGCAACGCCGCGAGCTTCATCTGTGCCTATCACGGCTGGACCTACGGAAATGACGGCCGGCTAACCGGCGTTCCTTACCTCAAGGAAGCCTACCACAACGAGCTCGATCGGGCGCGCTGGGGGCTCGTGCCGGTGGCGCACCTTGAAGCCTACAAGGGGCTGTGGTTTGCGACGTTCGATCCCGAGGCCCCGCCGCTGCGTGAGTATCTGGGCGAGATGGCATGGTATCTCGATGCGTTCTTCGACCGCGCCGAGGGCGGTATCGAGTTTATCGGCGGCGTCCATAAATGGGTCTTGCCGTGCAACTGGAAATTCCCGGCGGAGAACTTTGCCGGGGACGGCTATCATGTGCATTGGAGCCACCTTTCGGCGGTGCAGACCGGTTCAGGCGGCGATTTTCGCACCAAGCCGGACAACGAAGGCCGTGCAATGTCGCCGGGAAACGGACACAGCGTCATGTTCACCGGCCCCGGGATGGTCGCCGATATGCCCGACCCGGTGGTCCTCGACTACGAAGCGCGGATCAAGGCCGAGAAGGAGCGTCGTCTAGGCCCGCGCATCCGTCTCGGTAATCCGGTTGCAGCCACAGTGTTTCCGAACCTGTCGATATTGCGCCCGACGTCCCGCACGCTTCGCGTTTGGCACCCACGCGGCCCCGACAAGACTGAATGCTGGGCCTACATTTATGTCGACGCGGCGGCGCCGCGCGAGGTGAAGAACGCGATCCGCCTCGCGGGCGCCCGCGTGTTCGGCCCCGGCGGGACTTTCGAGCAGGACGACATGGATAATTGGCAGGGTTGTACGCAGACCGGGCGCGGCGTCGTCGCCCGGCGCTACGATCTCAATTATCAGATGGGCTTGGGCCGCGAAGGCTTCGACGCAAAGCGCGGTGCCGTTACGAGCGACTATCGCTACAGCGAATCAAACCACCGCGGCTTCTATCGCCGTTGGGCGGAATTGATGGCGAACGGATCCGCGGGGTAACCGCCGCGCCGCGTAGTTGGAGGGGTGGGCAAACCGTCCCTTGGACCTCTGCTTGCACGGGAATGACGGTCAGATCCGCTTGGAGGAGGCTTCGGTGGCAGACATTGCGGGCTTGGTCGATAGTGATCGCGGATTGATCAGCCGGCGGATTTTCATCGAACGGGAGATTTACGAGGAGGAACTGCGGCAGATTTTTGCGCGCTGCTGGCTGTTTCTTTGCCACGACAGCCAGATCCCGCTGCCTGGAGATTTCGTCACGACTTACATGGGCGAGGACCCAGTCCTCGTCACTCGCGATACGGCGGGCAAGGTTCGCGCCTTCCTCAACGTGTGCCGCCACCGCGGCAACCGGCTGTGCCGCGCCGATAGCGGCAACGCGGCCAGCTTCACCTGCGCCTATCACGGCTGGACCTACGGCAATGACGGACAGCTAACCGGCGTTCCCTATCTCAAGGAGGCTTATCACAGCGAACTTGATCGGGCGCGCTGGGGGCTCGTGCCGGTGGCGCAGCTTGAGGATTACAAGGGCCTGTGGTTTGCGACATTCGATTCCAGCGCCCCGCCACTGCGCGAGTATCTCGGCGAGATGGCGTGGTATCTCGACACGTTTGTCGATCGGCGCGAGGGCGGCATCGAGATACTAGCGGCCCATAAGTGGGTGATGCCGTGCAATTGGAAGTTCCCGGCGGAGAATTTTGGCGGCGATGCCTACCACGTCGGGTGGAGCCACTTGTCAGCACTCGAAACCGGGTTCAGCGTCGGCTCGACGGCGACGCCGAAAAATAGGAATCGGATGGTCTCGCCTGGCAACGGCCACGTGCTGATCTGCATCGGACCCGAGGGCTATGGTGACGCACCGATGCCTGAGATACAGGCCTACGAGCGCGAGATCCGCCCTGAGGTCAATGTGCGGCTGGGCCCGCGCGCGGAACTAATCAATCCGATCGTCGGCACCGTCTTCCCCAATTTCTCCCTGCTGCGGGGCACCTCGCGTACCTTGCGCGTCTGGCACCCGCGCGGCCCGGAGAAGACCGAGATCTGGTCATATGTATTCATCGACGCGGCGGCCCCGCCCGAGGTGAAAAAAGCGTTCCGGCTATCTGGAATCCGCGGGTTTAGCCCGTCCGGCACCTTCGAACAGGACGACATGGATAACTGGCAGGAATGCACGCTGACCTGCCGCGGCGTCATGGCGCGGCAGATGCCGGTCAACAACCAGATGGGGATGGGGCACGAGTCCTTTGATCCCTCACTCGGCGCCGTTGCCAGCGAGTCCGGCTTCAGCGAGTCGAACCACCGCGCGTTCTATCGCCGCTGGGCTGAGGTTATGGCAGCGCCAGACTGGCGTGGGCTGCAAAACGGCCATGCGGAGGCGCGTCGTGCGTAACGAGCCACCCTCCGATGACCGCCTCTTACGGGAGGTGGAGCAGTTCCTCTACCGCGAGGCGCGCCTCCTCGACTCACGCCGCTTCCGCGAATGGCTCGAGCTGTTCACAGAGGACGTTCGCTACTGGATGATCAGCCGCGCCAACCGCTATCCGAAGCACAGCAAAGCGATCGCGATCTTGGATCCCGCGCGCTACGTCGACAGCGATCTCGCAGAGGACGACGAGCTCGCAATTCTCGATGAAAACAAGCAGACGCTGACCGCGCGGATCGACCGCCTCGACACCGGGATGGCGTGGGCCGAGGACCCACCTTCCCGCACCCGCCACATCATTACCAATATCGAGATTGAGCCGGCGGCGGCGGAAGCGGAAATGAAGGTTTACTCGAATTTCATCGTCTATCGCAGCCGCGCCGCGAGCGAGGAGGATTTGTACGTCGGCGCCCGGGAGGACTTGTTGCGCCGGGTCAACGGCGCGCTCTGGATCGCCAGCCGGCGCCTCATCCTCGACCAGAATGTCATCTCAGCCAAAAACGTCAGCATATTTTTTTAGAGCGCCGGCCCTTTTTTAAAGCGCCCCATTCAGTACGAGGGCGCTGATGTAAATCTCGACTGAGATGATGGCCATCATTCTTATTACTCCGAGCCGATGCTCGAGGCGGCGCGCAAGCGGCTTGTCGCGCCCAATGAGCGCATCACCTATGTGTTGGCTGATCTCACCGATCCAAGGTGGGTCGAGCACGTTGTGAGCTTCGGAGGTGGCTCGTTCGATCTCGCGGTTTCGGCAATCGTGATCCAATAATCCGCGCCAAATACCCCTGGTCGCCGCTGCGTATCGTGGTGTCGCCAGCGTGCTGAGGCCGGGCGCGATGTTCCTCGACTACGATCTCTTTTTTGACGTGATCGGCGGCCTGGCGGGCAATGTGAGCATGCTGCACGAAGCCGGCTTCGCGGAAGTCGACTGTTTGTGGCAACAGGCGCCGCTAGCGACCATCGCAGCACGGACAAGCGCCTAGCGGTCGGCAACAGGGCGCCGTGTCGTGCCCGATGCCGATCCGCACCTCGATGTCTCAAATGGGGCAGGACCAGTTCAACGTCGCTCGTTGGGCGATAGGCAGCTCAGCGCCGGAAGCGGTCATTGGAGCGACCTCGACAAAGCTGCTGGGGCTCAGCTGAAGATGAACCCCGGCCTTGGCGGTAAACTTTAACCCACTGCTGGGTTCGCAAGTCGCCTAACGCCTAATAAAGCTGCGTGGTCAGCCGAAAATAGATGCCGCGGTCCTCGAGCGAGGTGCCGAGCGAGATGTGCCGCAGGGCTTTGGCATAATAGAGTTCCGCGGTAATTCCGGCGCCGGGCATCCAGCGGAACCCCGCGCCGGCGCCCGCAATTTCGGGCGGGTATGGCGTCGGCGTGTTGACGTTCCAGTCGCGACCAAAATCATAAAACGGCACAAACTGCACGGTTCCGGTATTTTCATCGCGAGGGATATAGGGAAGCGGCAGCTTCCCGATCGGGATGCGCAATTCGCCCGAGGCGAAAAACGCGTCGTCAGTCACCGTCAGATATTCGCGATATCCGCGTACTGTGTCGATGCCGCCTAACGGGAACTGTTCAAGCGGAAAAAGCGAATGGTTGGAAAGCTGAAGATCGGACCGGACCACCGCTTCCCAATCGCCGAACACTCGACGAACATACTCCGCCTGCCCCAACCACGAGGTGAACTTGGCGGTCGGCGACACCGGCGTAATCGTCGTGCCAAACAGATTGAGACCAAAGCTGATCGTTGACCGCAAATTCAGCGCGTAATCGGCATTGCGGTCGAGCCAATCCTGATAGAACCGCAATACCGTAATGTCGGTTTTGCCATTGTCCGTTCCGGGCGTGAAGGCGAAAGGCATTCCGAGAAGGTAGGTCTGCGCAGTCCGCCGCTCTCCGTTGATGCCGAGCGTGAGGGACTCCTCGCTCGTCCGGTAGAAAGGACGACTGAGGCCGACCGAGATTGTTTGCGTGTTACTGGTGATATCGAGTGGCGAAAGCGCGGGGTCGATTACCACCGTGCCATTGCGGTCGTAGCGGAGGTTCAATCGCGTGTCGTCGGGAAGGATGGGCACCGAATAGCTGATAAACCCATCGTTCAAGCCGTCGCTGCGGCCATATTCCGCCGTCAGGATATCGCCGTATCCCAGGAGATTTGCCGCGGTGCCCTGCAACTGGCCGCGGATTTCCCCCACCGTCGGCGACTGGTCATTGGCGACCGAGGCGGTGATGCTGTAGGGGCTGTTCTCCGAAACGTCGGCGTTGAGCTTGGCCTCGCCCGGTGTCAGTCCCGGTTGCAGCTCGATGTTGAGCCGGCGAACCAACGGGTTTTGCAGCAGTATCTGCTGCTCAGTCTCGACATCCTGGACATTGAACGGCGTCTGCAGCGCGCCGCCGAGCCGGGCGCTGAAATAGTCGGGTTTGAAGCTATTGGTTCCCGTGACATTGACTTCGGTCACGCGGCCCTCGACCGCGCGCATATGGACGAGGCCATCGCTCACGTTCTGGTCGGGGATCAGCACACCCGAATTGATATAACCCTTTTCGATGTAAATGCTGGTGAGGTTCCGCCGGATTTCTTCCAGGTCGGCAAAGCTCGTGGGTTTGTTCAGATAAGGCGCGATGACGCCATCGATTGTTGCCTGGTCGAGACGGCTGTTGCCATCGAGACGGACCGCGCGCAGGACGAATTGCGGTGCTTGACTAAGCGGCCCTTGCGCGGCCGGCGCTCGCGCCGGCGGAGATGAGCCCGCCGGCGCGGAGCCGCTTGCCGGCGTCGGCTCGAGTGGCGGCAAGGGCGGAGCCGGTCCAAGCTGGCGCCCGGTCACTTCCGGCAGGGCCTCCGCGATGGAACCGGGCGGGTCGGCAAAGGCGCCCAAGGTCGCGACTTGAAGCGCCCCCGCCGCGAGTGTCCCGACTGTGATGCGCATCCAACGAATACCGACGCGGGATCGGCGCAGTTCCGCGCGCGGTGCACGCCTCAACCCAAACATGTTCTTCAACCGGGGGACCGACCGCGCGGACAATTGCAGATGCCATTAATCTACGTATCTTGCATTATCGAGATAAGCTCGTCGAGCTTGGGTTAGGTATCCCCATCGGTTGCAGCATGACCCCGGGAAATCGTTTATCGATGCGTCACGCGTTTAGACGTTTTGGCTTCGTCTTTTGGTTGCTTGTCACGTTGGCCGCGGGCTTGCTTACGTCCGGCCCAGCCCAGACCCAGCACATAACGATCGACGGTACACTGTCGCCGCCGCAGACGCTGATGGGCCCGAGCTACATGATCGGCGCCAATCTTGGCAAACAGGTCGGCGGCAATTTATTTCAGAGCTTTGGCATTTTCGGGCTGAGCTCAACCGAAAGTGCGAACTTTTCCGGCCCCGCCAGTGTCAAAAACGTCATCGGCAGAGTGACCGAAGGATCGCAATCCTTGATCAATGGCCAGATTAATTCGTCGATCCAAGGCGCGAACGTCTATCTCATAAACCCGTCGGGCATCGTGTTCGGCCGGAACGCCACGGTCAACGTCAGCGGCAGCTTTCACGCCTCGACCGCCGATTATCTGAAGATGTCGGACGGCGCCAAGTTTCAGGCGACAAATCCCGGCGGCAGCACGCTCAGCGCCGCGCCGCCGGCGGCGTTCGGTTTTCTCAACGCCTCGCCACCGGCCATCACGGTCAACGGCAGCTCGCTTGCGGTGCCGGGCGGGCGGACGCTCGGGCTGGTCGGCGGCCCGGTTACGGTAAACGGAGCGACCCTTACGGCTCCCGCCGGCACGATCCACGTCGCCGCCGCCGCCGGCGCGGGCGAGGTCCCGGTCAATCCGCACAATCGATCTGCCTTGACCGTGTCGCGCTTTGGTTCGGTCGTCATCAAAAACGGCTCGCTGCTCGATGTCAGCGATCCGGTGAACTTCCGCAGCGGGGGCAGTGTCTATGTTCGCGCCGGTAACTTGAAGATCGACGATAGCGAGCTCAATGCGGACAACTATGGCTCGGGACCCGGCGGCAATTTGCTGCTGGCGGCCGATGGGCGGATCGATGTGACCGACGGTGCCTACATTCATGCGGTCGCGGTGGCGTCCGGCAGTGGCGCCAACATCGCGCTCACGACGGGTGCAAGCGGTAGCATCACGGTCGATCAGGGCAGCTTGGTCCTTTCTGGAACGGTCGGTACCGGCACGGGAGGAACGACCAGAATGGTCGGCTCCCAGGTGAAAATCGCTTCCGGCGCGGAGATCATCAGCTTCACCGGCGGACCTGGGAACAGCGGCGACATCGATTTGACCGCCAGCGGCGCATTGACCATAGACGGCACACTGGCGCCCGGCTCCTATACGGGTATCGGCTCGGTGGTACAACCGGGGGCCACCGGCAACGCCGGCGCGATTAACGCGCAGGTCCCCGGTGCGCTGACCATTACCAATGGGGGCATTATCTCGAGCGAGACTGCCGGCGCGGGCAATGGCGGCGGGATCTCGATTACGGCCGGTACGCTCGCCATCGACGATGTCGCGAACCCGACGGTGTTCGGGGGTGTTGTTTCCTTCGTCGACGGTGCGGGGTTCTCGATCTTTGCTTCTCCCGGCACTGGCACGGGACAAGGCGGCGCCATTACGGTCCAAGCAGGGCAACTTGCGCTGACAACCGGCGGCGTGATCCAGACAACCACCTTCGGCTCCGGAAACTCCGGGCCAATCGGCGTTTCGGTCAGCGGCACGCTCTCGATCGACGGTGGCGGAAACCCGTCGACCAGCATTTTTTCGGGGACCGATTTCGGCACCGGCAGCGGCGGCGCGATCACGATCAACGCGGGAAATCTGTCGATCGTCGACGAAGGCTCGATCGCAGCCGATTCCGGCGGGTCGGGAAATGCCGGCGCGATCACGATCGCCGTTCCTGGCGCGGTGACGATCGACGGTGCGGGGACCGAGGCCACGACAGGGGTCTTTTCCGATGCCGTCGGGTCGGGAAACGGCGGCAATGTCACGCTCGGCGCCGCCAGCATGAGCCTGACGGACGGCGGCCAGATCCTGACCAGTACGTCCGGGCAAGGAAACGCCGGTTCGATCGCCGTTACGACGACCGGCGCCATATCGATCGACGGCGGCAACCTGCAGATCGCGACCGGCATCGTGTCCTCCGAGCTTCCGGGGAGCACGGGCAATTCAGGTGCCGTCACCGTCGACGCCGCGAGCCTCGCGATAACCGACAACGGCTCGATTACGAACGAGGCGTTCGGCGCTGCGAACGGAGGGACGCTCAGCGTCGCGGTCGCGGGCGACCTGACCATCGACGGCGGCCCAAACCCGCTCAACGTGACCGGAATCTTCTCCAATACGGGCATCCCGCCCGGCGCGGCGACGGGCGGCACGATCACGATCAGCGCCGGCAGCCTTTCATTGACGAATGGCGGCTCCATCGGAGCCAACACCTTGGGCGGCGGCAATGCGGGAAACGTCAACATTTCGGCCGGCGATCTCTCCCTGACCGACGGCAGCAGCATCAGCACCGACACGTTTTCCTCGGGCGCCGGCGGCACGGTCCTCGTCAATGTCCCCGGCTCAGTCTCGGTCAGCGGGTCGAATATCTCGTCCGACACCAACGGCACCGGCAACGCCGGGAGCGTAACCGTCAATGCCGGAACGCTGACGGTCATCGATGCGGGAGAAATCAGCGGCAGCACCGATGGCGCCGGCAACGGCGGCGCCGTTACGGTCAACGTCGCAGGCGCGCTGCTGATCGACGGTTCATTCGAGGGTTCGGGTATTGCCGCGATCGCCGGGCCGGGAAGTAAGGGGAACGCCGGCAATGCGACGGTTACCGCCGGCTCGCTGACAATCGTCGACGGCGGCGAGATCGCCAGCAATACCTTCGGGCCCGGCAACGGCGGCCGTGTGAGCGTGGTTGCCGACACCCTCAGCCTGAGCAATTTCGGCGAGATTGGCGCCAACGTCGAAGCCAACAGCAGCGGTCACGGCGGCGCACTGGACATCACCGCCGGAAGTCTTTCGATCAGCGACGACGGCGCAATCTCAAGCAGCAGCTTTGGCACCGGAACGGGCGGCGATGTCGTCCTGAACGTGCCGGGTGTGTTGTCCGTTACCGGCGGCGGTACGATCGACGGCTTCACGACTGGCTCGGGCAACGGCGGCAACATCCAGATCACCGCCGGCAACATCCAGCTTGCCGGCCTCGGGCCGCAAATTTCTGCTCAGTCATTCGGTACCGGGAATGCGGGCTCGATTACCGTCGACGCCGGAAACCTGACGCTCACGCAGCGGGCCAGCATCTCTACCGGAGCGCTGCAGGCCAATGGCGGCAATATCGATTTGCACATCGGCCACCTGCTGCTGCTGGTCGACAGCGAAATCAGCACAGCGGTCAACGGCGCGTTCGGCAATGGCGGCAACATCCTGATCGATCCGCCCTATGTCGTGCTCGACAGCAGCCGGATCATCGCCGACGCCATCGGCGGAAACGGCGGCAATATCGACATACTCTCGCGCGACTTCATCGCCTCCCCCGACAGTCTTGTGCAGGCGTCGTCGCAGCTCGGCATCTCGGGCACGATCGACATCGTCTCGCAGGTCGTCGAGATCAACGGCGCGCTGGCATCCCTCGCCGACGATGTGCGCGCGGTCGCCGCGGTCGCACGCAACAATTGCGCGGCGCGCGGCGCGCAGCCGCGTTCGAGCTTTGTCTCCGCCGGACGCGGCGGCTTGACACAGGACCCCGATACGGCCCTGCCGGCGTTTTACCTGGCCGGCCAGGAACTGCACCTCGGCAATTCCGGGAAAGCGGAGGGTCGGGTCGGACCGAGCGGGCTGAACCTGGCGGCCTTGGCGGCCTCGCCGTGCGAGTGATCTGAGGTGCCTCAAGCCAACCGCGCGCCAGTCAATCCGATCATCGCGGTGCGGGCCCGGGTCAGCCGGGCCATCCAGACCGAATTTCTGAAAGCGTTTCTCGCCGCCAACCTTGTCGCGGCGGCGGTTATCCTGATTTACAGCCTGGGCTGGCTGCAGCCGCCGGGTTTGGCGGTCTACGATGCGCTGCGCGTCGCCTGGGCGGGAACGGCGCCGCCATCACCCATCATGCTGGTGGGTGCGAGCGAGAGCGATATCGGGCGCTATGGGTGGCCGTTGCGCGACGACGATCTTGCCAAGCTGCTGGAACGGCTGATCGCGTGGAAGCCGCGCGTGATCGGGCTCGATATCTACCGCGATCACCCCGTGCCGCCGGGCACCGAGCGGCTCGCCGCGCTGCTCGCCGCGCACCCGGAAATCCTTTGGTCCTTCAAGCTGAAGGAAGGCGATCAGCCGGCGATACCCCCGCCGGCGGCATTGCAGGGCACCGACCGGGCGGTGCTTTCGGACACGCTTGTCGACAGCGACGGCATCGTCAGGCGCGGTCTTCTCTTCGCGGATGACGGCTCGACCAATTATGCCGGCATGGGGATGGCGCTCGCGCTGGCGTTTCTCGGGCACGAAGGCGTGCGCCTCGGCGCCGCCCCCGATGACCAGCTGCAACTCGGCAAGACGGTCATCCCGCCGCTCGACGACCGGAGCGGCCCCTATGTCCGACTGGACGACCGCGGCTATCAGGTGCTGCTCGATTATCGCGGCGGCGCGTCGCACTTTCGGATGGTAACGCTCGCCGATGCGATGGATCGCGACGATCTTGCCGACGCTTTTCGCGACCGCGTCGTCATCATCGGTGTCGCGGCAGAGAGCGTGAAGGATTGGTTTGCAACGCCGTTCAACACCGGGTTCGGAACAACGGCTCCTGTCTTCGGAATCGCCATGCACGGCAATCTTGCGGACCAACTGATCCGCGGCGCGGAGAACGGCGGCACCACGCTGCGGGGCTTTCCCCGGTTGGTCGAGGGCGGGCTGATCTGGGGTATTGCCTTCGCGGGCGCGGCGGTCGGGTGCTGGCTCCGCCGGCCGGTTGCCGCGTCGCTGGGCATCGCCATCGGTCTTGGCGCCATCATCGCGGCAACCTATTTCGCCTTCGGCGCGGCGCTTTACCTTCCTGGCGTCCCCTTGGTCATCGCGTGGGTCGGGTCGACCGGGCTGACGAACCGGGTGCTTTACGCGGCGAGCAACCGGGAGCGGGCGCGGCTGCGCCGCAGCTTCGAGCATTACCTGGCGCCGGAAGTCATCAGCGACATGCTGGCTTCGCGCTCGTTGCCGAAGGTTGGCGGCGAGCGCCGTGAGATTTCCGTCGTCTTCACCGACATCGAAAATTTCACCGCGATGTCCGAGCGTATGGATCCGGAAGAGCTGTCGATCCTTCTCAACGAGTATTTTGCCGGCGCCTGCGACGCCATATTCCAGCACGGAGGCCTCGTTTACGAGTTCATCGGCGATGCGATCCTGGCGTTTTTCGG
Source organism: Allostellaceae bacterium (assembly GCA_035504235.1). Classification (GTDB taxonomy): domain Bacteria; phylum Pseudomonadota; class Alphaproteobacteria; order ATCC43930; family CGMCC-115725; genus DATARH01. Next base: position 23,527 of record DATJSH010000001.1, read on the forward strand.
CGCCCCGCACGACCAGCCGGATCATGCCGACCGCGCCATCAACGCGGCGCTCGCGCTCGACGCGTTCGCATACCCGTTCTGCCTTGCCCAGCGCGAAAAGGGCATCTCGTTTGGCGTCACGCGAATCGGCGTCCACACCGGAGTGGCACTGGTCGGTAATATCGGCGCCCCCTCGCGCCTCAAATACACCGCGCTCGGTGACACGCTGAATATCGGATCGCGCCTGGAAGGGCTCAACAAGACGATCGGAACCCGCATATGCGTGTCCGGCCATACCGTGCGCCAATCCCGCCGGCACAGCTTCCGGCCGATCGGTGATTTCGTGGTCAAGGGGCGGCAGGGCTCGATCTCGGTGTTCGATCCGATCGCGGGCGCGTCAACCCGCGCCCCGGGTTCCGCCTATCAGGCGGCTTTCGACGCGCTGGCGTCGAGCGATCCGGCGGCGGCCGATCTGTTCACACAGATGCATCGTCAGTATCCTGACGATCCCTGCGTGGCTTTTCATTATCACCGGCTGCGGAACGGCGAGCAGAACACGCTGATTGCGATGACGGAAAAATGATGAGCCTGAGGGGTCTCGCGCTTTGCCTCCCGTTGATTGTGCTGATGGGCCACGCCTCGGCTCAGACGGGCGACAGCCGCGCCCAAGCGATCAGCCAGCTCGATCGCGGCACCACCGCCTTCAGGGCCGGCGATATCGTCTCCGCGACCCAGGATTGGAGCGAAACGATCCGCCTGTGCCACGGGATGGGAGCGCGCGACCTCGAAGAGCAGGCGTTGGCGCGGCGCGGCGAGGCCTACCGGGCCGCGGGATACTTCCATGAAGCCGTCACCGATCTGGATTCGGCTTTGGCGATGGCCGAGCAGGACGGCGACCAGAGCCTGATCGCCGCGAGCAGCGGCGCCTTGGGCAATCTCGCGCTCCTGCTCCGCCGCAGCGCCGTTGCCGAGCCGCTGCTCAAGCGCGCCCACGATATCGCCGCGCGTTCAGGAAATTCCGCGCTGCTGGCGGCGAGCAGTAATGATCTGGGCAACCTCTATGCGACGTGGGGCCGTGTCGGCGAGGCGCAGCGCGCCTATGCCGATGCCGTCGCCAGCGCCGTGGCGGCGGGTGACGGGACACTGGCCGCGACCGCCGAAATCAACGCGGCGCGGCTCGAGGTGCAGCGGGGCGATCCCGCGCGCGCCGGCGCCCAACTTACCGACGCCGTCCAACGGCTCGAACAGCAGCCGCCCTCCTTTGCCCGCGGCATGGCGCTGATTTCGGCGGGATCGGTGGTCTTCGAGCGCGAGGGTGCGCCGTCCGCCGATCTTCAGGCGGTTGCCTACCGCGCGTTTCGTCTCGCCGGCGATGAGGCCAGCGGCGTGCACAACGCCGCGCTGACGTCGTTGGCGGAGGGGAGCCTCGGGCGTCTCTACGAGCGCGCCGGGCGCGTCGACGACGCCGCCACGCTCACTGAGCGCGCGCTGTTCGAGGCCCAGAATGCGGGCACGCCCGAGCTGACGTTCCGCTGGAGCTGGCAACGGGCGCGCCTCGCCCGCCGGCGCGGCCAGGTCGAAACCGCGCTGTCGGAATACCGCGCGGCCGATCTCGCGCTGCAATCGGTGCGGCCGGACATTCCCGTCGAGTATCGCCAAGGCCATTCGTCCTTCCGCACCTCGTTCAGCCCGTTCTATCTGGAGTTCGCCGATCTGTTGCTGCAGCAATCCGCCGCGAACCCCGGCCGATCGGCAACGCTGATAAGGGAGGCACGCGATACGGTCGAGCAGCTCAAGGAAAGCGAGCTGCAAGACTATTTCCAGGATCCCTGCGTCACCAACTTTGTCGCGCGCCAGCAATCGATCGACAACGTGGCGGCCAACACAGCGATCCTCTATCCGATCATCCTTCCCGACCGTTTGGAGATGCTTGTCAGCTTTGGCACCGAACAGCGCCAGTTCACCCTGCCGGTGCCGGAAGCGAAACTGCGCGACCAGGTCAACCGCCTGCGGACGCTCCTCGAAAAACGCACCACGAACGAGTACCTGCCGCTGTCGCAGGAGCTCTACAACGAGATCCTCCGTCCGCTGGAACCGACATTGGCGCAGCACCAGATCGACACGCTCGTTGTCGTGCCCGACGGCGTCTTGCGGACGATTCCGTTTGCCGCGCTGCATGACGGCAGGGGTTTTCTGATCGAGCGCTATGCAATCGCGGCGGCGCCCAGCCTGCACTTGACCGACCCCCGCCCGCTGACAAGCAAGTCGCGCGACGCGCTGGTGCTCGGCATCTCTCAGAGCGTGCAGGGCTTTGCCGCTCTGCCCAACGTGAAGAGCGAGGTGCAGGAAGTTCACGACACCGAGGGCGGCGATGTGTTCTTGGACAACCAGTTTGTTCGCTCGCGCTTTGACAGCGAGCTCAAGAACGCGCCGTTTGGCATCGTCCATATTGCCTCGCACGCCCAGTTTGGCGACGACCCGAGCCAGACCTTCGTGCTGGCGTTTGACGGCCATCTGACGATGGACGACCTTGAGAAGACCATCAAATACGGCGAATTCCGCGAGAACGCACTGGAGCTGTTGACCCTTGACGGTTGCGAGACCGCCGCCGGCGACGATCGCGCCGCGCTCGGGCTGGCGGGGATCGCGCTGAAGTCGGGCGCGCGCAGCGCGCTCGCGACGCTGTGGTTTATCAGCGACAAGGCCTCCGGCGATCTGGTCGTCAAATTCTACGAGGCGCTCAAAGCCGGAAATATCTCCAAGGCGCATGCGCTGCAGACAGCGCAACGCCAATTGATCGCCGATCCGCGCTATGCTCACCCCGCGTATTGGGCACCCTTTTTGTTGATCGGCAACTGGCTCTGAGTCGGAACCGAGGGACCGGAACGATGATACTGAAGATCGGGTTGGCCTTAGTGGTCGCGGGGTTGGCCGCGACCGCTTCTCTGACGGTCGCGCCCGCGATGGCCCAGCAGGCGACTGCGCCGTCCGCGGCCGCAGCCGACCTTCCGACCTACAAGCCGCCCTTGCGCGGCGCGCCGGGCGGCCGCGTCGGCGGTGCGTCGCGCGGCGCGACCGGCGGGGCGCCGGTATCGATCGAGCTCGTCTCCCCGGACAGCCATACCGGGCTGACGACGAACCCCTCTCCGACGCTCTACTACTTTGTCTCACGTCCTGTCGCCGAGCCGATGAAACTGACGATCAGCGCCGCCATGCAGCCGAAGCCGCTGATCGAGACGGCGATCCCGGCGCCGCGCGGCGCCGGGATCCAGTCGGTGCGACTGGCCGATTACCGGGTGCAGCTGCAACCCGGGATCAGCTACGCGTGGTCGATCTCCGTCGTGGTCGACCCGCAATCGCCGTCAAGGGACGTCGTCGCAACCGCAACGATCATGCGGACGGACGCATCGGCTGCATCGGCCGCCGGCGGGGCGCAAACCCCGGGTCGCGCCGGCCAGCTCGCCCAGGCCGGGTTGTGGTACGATGCGGTCGCTGCCGCTGCCGACAGCGCAGCCACCGACCGGCATGCCGCTTTTGATGCGCTGCTCGATCAGGTGGGCCTCAGGGACGCTGCGGCGATTGACCGGCAAATGGCGCAAAACGGGCGGTGATTTCGCAGGATTGGGCGAGACCCTGAGCCTGCCGGAAAGTGATGGCGGGCTGACAATGTCCCGGCCAAAGGTCCCCTCTTCGGCCAATCAGCGACGAACCGCTCCATTACGCACAAACCGGTCGCCCGTTCATGCTGGTTCGGTCCGCTTAGGGGCAACTGGCGACGGC
>DATJSH010000002.1:0-2298 GCA_035504235.1 Allostellaceae bacterium
CATGGCTCTTGTAGGCGCGATCTCGCAACAGATCTGGGACATGAAATACCGTCTCAAGGCGTCCTCTGGCGAGCCGGTCGACAAGACGATCGAGGAAACCTGGCAACGCGTCGCAACCGCGCTCGCCGAACCCGAGCGTGACCCGGCGAAATGGTCGGAGCGCTTTTTCCGGGCGATGGAGGATTTCAAATTTCTGCCGGCCGGCCGGGTCGTCGCCGGCGCCGGCAGCGGCCGGGCGGTGACTCTGTTCAACTGCTTTGTCATGGGTGCAATCCCCGACGACATGGGTGGGATCTTTGCCCATTTGCGCGAGGCGGCGCTGACGATGCAGCAGGGCGGCGGCATCGGCTATGATTTTTCGACGCTGCGCCCGCGCGGTGCGCCGGTCAAAGGGGTCGGCGCCGATGCCTCCGGGCCGCTGTCGTTTATGGATGTGTGGGACGCGATGTGCCGCACGATCATGAGTGCGGGCTATCGCCGCGGGGCGATGATGGCGACCCTGCGCTGCGACCATCCCGACATCGAGGCGTTCATCGAGGCGAAGCGCGAGCCCGGGCGGCTGCGCATGTTCAATCTGTCGGTGCTGGTGACCGACGCCTTCATGCAGGCGGTCGAGGAAAATGCACCCTGGGAACTCGCCTTCCCGAGCGGAGCTGGAGGTACGGTCGCCAAGGTCCTGCCGGCGCGCGAATTGTGGGACAAGATCATGCGGGCGACCTATGCCTATGCCGAGCCCGGCGTGATCTTTATCGACCGCATCAATCGCCGCAACAACCTTTGGTATTGCGAAACGATCCAGGCTACTAATCCCTGCGGCGAGCAGCCATTACCGCCCTATGGCGCATGCCTGCTGGGGTCGATCAATCTGGCGCGCCTGGTGGCGGCGCCGTTTACGCCCGAGGCGCGGCTCGATCTCGACCGTCTGCGCGCGCTGGTGCCGGATTGCGTGCGGATGATGGACAATGTCATCGACATCTCGCAATTTCCGCTGCCCGAACAAAAGCACGAGGCGACGAGCAAGCGGCGCATCGGTCTCGGCGTCACCGGGCTTGCCGATGCGCTGATCCTGTGCGGGTTGCGCTATGGCTCGGCGGCGGCGGTGGCGGCGGCCGAGGAATGGCTCGGCGTCATCGAGCGCGAGGCCTATCGGGCGTCCGCCGCCCTGGCAGCCGAGAAGGGGCCGTTCCCGCTATTCGACCGCGAGCGCTATCTCGCCGGCGAAACCGTTGGTGCACTCGACGCCGATGTGCGCGCCGCGATTGCGCAGGACGGCATCCGCAACGCGCTTTTGACCTCGGTGGCGCCGACCGGCACGATCTCGCTTTTTGCCGATAATGTCTCCTCGGGCATCGAACCGGTGTTCAGCTTCCGCCACACCCGCCATGTGCTGATGCCCGATGGGGCGCGCCGCGAGGAGGAGGTCGAGGATTACGCCCATCGCCTGTTCCGCCGGGTGCGCGGCGAGGCCGTCCCCTTGCCCGACTACTTTGTCGACGCGCAGGTGCTGAGCCCCGAGGACCATCTCGTCATCCAGGCGGCAGTGCAAAACCACGTCGACAGTTCGATTTCAAAGACGATCAACGTGCCGGCCGACATCCCGTTCGAGCGCTTCAAGGATGTCTACCTGCAGGCCTATGCGCTGGGGTGCAAAGGCTGCACGACCTATCGCCCGAACGAGGTGACGGGCTCGGTGCTGGCCGCCCGGCCCGCGTCGGCGTCCGGCGGCGAGCCGCGCAGCACACCGCAGCAGCCCGAACTGCCGTTGCCGCCGCCGGTGCCGGCCGCCTCTTCCAAACCCGCCGACATCTACGAGGCCGGCGGGGTCATCTATATGACCCAGCCGTTGAGCCGGCCCGAAGCGCTGCCCGGCCAGACCTATAAACTGCGCTGGCCGGAAAGCGAGCATGCGCTCTACATCACCTTGAACGATATTGTGCAGGATGGCCGCCGCCGCCCATTCGAGGTCTTCATCAACTCGAAAAACATGGAGCATTACGCCTGGACCGTGGCGCTGACGCGGATGATCAGCGCCGTCTTTCGCCGCGGCGGCGACGTGTCGTTTGTCGTCGAGGAGATGAAGGCGGTCTTCGACCCGCGCGGCGGCGCCTGGATGGACGGCAAATACGTGCCGTCCCTGCTGGCGGCGATCGGCGACGTGATCGAGCGCCATATGGTCGAAATCGGCTTTCTGCCGCGCCGCGGTCTCGACCGCGCCGCCGAGGCCAAGATCGTCAATCTGACCGCCGCCGAGCGCGGCGCCGATGATTCCGGCGGCGCCCGCCCGCGCCCGCCGGCGCG
>DATJSH010000003.1:0-4486 GCA_035504235.1 Allostellaceae bacterium
CACCAGATTTCGGCGGGTCACGTCGAGCGGATCAAGGCGCAGCTCGTTCGCGATCCGCTGGACCAGCCGTTCCAACGCAAAATAAACCTGCGGCCCGCCGAAGCCGCGATTGAGCCCGGACGGCGCTTTGTTTGTCAGGACCACCCGGTTGCGGATCGACACGTGACGGATGTCATAGGCACCCGTCATGTTGCCGTGCATGCGGTAGAGCGTGGCGGGCTCCGGCGCCCGCAAATGTGCGCCGCAATCCTCGATCTGATCCCATGCCAACGCCAATATCCGACCGTCGACGGCCACCGCCGCCTCGATCCGGGTGAACCGATTGGTGGCACACGCCGCGGCGGTCAGATGCTCCAGCCGGTCCTCGATCCATTTCACCGGCCGCCCGGCCACGCGAGCAGCGGCGGCGATCAGCACGATATAGGGAAAGACGCCTTGCTTAACGCCAAAACTGCCGCCGGACTCAGGCGGCGTGCGCAACCGCAGCCGATTGCCCGGCACCTTCAACGCTCGAGCCAGGACTGCGTGGATGCTGAACGGACCCTGGAAATTTGCCATCACGTCATAGGCATCGAGACCGGGATCGTATTCGGCAATCACCCCATAGGTCTCGATCGGTGTGCAGGAATTGCGCGGATAAGCAACCTCAATCGCAATGCGATGCGCCGCGTCGGCGAACGCCCTCTCCGGATCGCCGTAGCGGAAGGAACGATCGCTGACAGTATTGCCGTGCAGGCCGGCATGCAGCACCGGCGCACCGGTTTCTAGCGCCGCGCGCGGATCGACCACCGTCGGCAGCGGTCGGTAGCGGACCTCGATCAGATCCAGCGCATCCTCAGCGATGTAGCGGTCGCGTGCCACCACCACGAGGACCGGTTCTCCGACGTAGCGAACGCGGTCGGTCGCAATCGGCCAGCACTCGATCGGCGCCTTCATGCCGACCAGCAGGCTCGTCGTAAGGGACCGGATGTCGTTGCCGGTCAGCACAGCCGCCACCCCAGGCAGAACACCGGCGCGACGAGTCTCGATCGTCTCGATCTCGGCATGGGCGTGCGGCGAGCGCAGGATCGCGGCATGCAACGTGCCAGGCGGAACGCCAAGATCGTCGACGTAACGACCTCGTCCCGTCAGAAGCGCCGCGTCCTCGACGCGCGGCAATGAGCGACCGAGCCATGGCCGGGACGAGATGTCGATGCTCACATCCACCACCGGCACGCGATACCCGGGGTCACCTCGGTGCGGCTCACGCCGCCCGAATCATGGGTGCCTAATTGCTGGAAGACACGGATGCCTTCTGGTGTGCATCTCTGGCGAACGTCGAATGCTCGATGTGGTACTTGGTCTCGAGATCGAGGATCGTACCATCCTTCACCCATTTCTTGACGATGTCGGACAGATAGGCAGCCCATTCCGGCTGATCCTTGCGCACGGCAAGACCCCAGGGCTGCACTTCCTGCGACTTGAGCGGCATCTCATATTCGTTCCACTCAGACTCCAGCAGGTAGCCCTCGATCGCGGTGTCGTCATACAGGAGCCCCACACATCGTCCCTCTTTCAAAGCCGTCAGGGCTTCGGCGGTATCGGCGAAGGCTGTGACTTGAAGCTGGAAGTTTTTCGTCGCTTCATAGTTATAGTAAGCCCCTTGGATACCGCACACCAGCTTGCCTTTCAGCCCGGCCCACGACTTCAGGTTCATCGATTTTGGCACCATGATGTTGTACCCAGCGGCGTAGTAGTAGGGCCGCAAGATGTCGACCGCCGACCTACGCTCCATAGTGCTGTTCATCGTGGCGATAATGAGATCGATCTTGCCTCGCTGGAGTAATTGGATGCGATTCGAAGCAACCACCGGCACCAATTCCAACTTCACGCCCAGGCTCTTGGCCACGTTCGCGGCCAATTCGGGTTCGATCCCTTCGATCGCGCCGGAAGGTGAACGGAATCCGAACGGGGGATAATCCACCTTCACGCCGACGATCAGCGTGCCGCGCTGCTTGATGGCGGCGAGGTCATCGGCATTTGCTTGTCGTCCCCCGAGGGCAAGCAAACCAGTGGCGAGAAGAAGCCCTGCCAGCAGGCGCAGGAAATGTTTGCCGACTTTCATGCCTGTACTCCTGGGCAGACCTGGCCAGGCGACCAACACCGGTACGGGTAGCCAATGTTCGCCGCGATCGGCCCGCGAAGGCGGGCTGCCGCTCATCAACACGCTTCCGACCCGGTCCCGTGCATTATCACGGTAACCGGGCTTGGCGGGAATAGACAAGACTGACGGCGCGAAGCCGCGGTCCTATGGTTTTACGGATGTTGCGGGCTTGTGCTTCTGGAGTGAAGCCAAGCGTGCGCTATCCTGACAAGGAAAGGCATGGCGGCCCACGTGAGGATGACCACGACGCCGGCTGCAACCAGAGCCGCCTCAAGGACTTGAGGAACGTCTCGTCCTAGCGCCGGCGCGAGGATCGCTCGCATGAGCATGCTGGCGAGCCACACCGCGACCCAGGTCAGCAAGGCCATTTTCCAACGTGGCGGCATCGGCTCCTGGGTATCGCGAAACCAGGCTTCGAGCCCGTACACTTGCCGGCGTGAGCGCTCGCCTTCGACCATCGGCTCGATGCGGGTTAGCCAATCCTTGAAAAGAGCCGTCTGATAAAACGCGTCGCGGTCGGCAGCGCTGGCAAAACTTCGCAGGATCCCATATTCGGTCGAAACCGAGCCGGGGGGTGGATAGAGGCATCGCACCCCCCTCGCTCCGGGCTCGGCCAAGGACTGATGCGCAAAATCCCACAGAGCGCGCTCGAATTCCGCAACGTGCGACTTCCGAACGCGCAGGGTGATCGCGATATCAATCGGTTCGTCCATCTTGGAGCCCCAACAGCTCAATGGCGTTCAGCCGACTGATCTTGCTGCGATCTCCCTCGCTGATCGGCAGGCTGTCAAACCAGTCTGACTGCTCCTGCGCTGTCTCGTAAGGGTAGTCGACAGAAAACAGGAGCCGATCCGACCCTACCTCGAGCAGCGTGTCAATAAGCGCCTGGGTCCGGAAGTGGCCGGCGGTAGTCAGATAAAAGTTCTCGCGAAGATACGACATAACCGGCTTGAGCTGCCGCCCCCGCACCTCCGCGCTCATATGGCGCAGCCGATGCTCGACGCGCGGCAAGAGGAAGGGGAGCCCCTCACCCAGGTGCCCGAGGATGACCCCCAGCCGGGGAAAGTGGTCGAACAACCCACTCAAGATCAGGCGAAGCGTGTGCAAGGCCGTTTCGGCGCCAAACCCCCACGGTGAGTCCGCTAAGACAGGATAACCTTCATACGCGCGCCGCTGACTGAGTAACGGGCTGCGGGGGTGCAGGTAGACCGGCACGCCAAGCGCTTCCACGCGAGCCCAAAAATCCCAGACTGGCCGCTCGTCCAGGTATTGGGCCGTGTTCATGTCGCCAATATTCGAATAGCCGTTGATCAACGCTCCCTTGAAACCGAGCTGCGAGACCGCGCGCTCCAGCTCGTCGCCGGCGGCGCGTACGTCCTGGAGAGCTACGGCAGCGAAGCCCAGGAATCGATCCGGATATGCCGCTAGAATAGCTGCCAAATCGTCGTTCATTCGCTTTGCAGTATCGATCGCGACTGCGCGATCCGGGATGCCCTGAATACCTGGCTGCGTCAGTGACAGGACCATGCGCTCGATACCGCAGCGATCCATGTCCTCAAGCCACAATTCTACGTCGCCTAGCCGCTTCTGGACAGTAGCGAAATACTCCGGCTCGTAATTGTGCGCCTTCCCGGCCCCATCGAGCGCCGAGCCATCCGCGCCATGCGCTTCAAAAGATGGCAAATAGAAATGCTCTTCGAGCGCTATTTTGCCTGCTTCGGGTTCAGACATTTTGGTCCTCCTGTTTCGCTTTGACTTGCATGATAGGCGTATTCGGCCAACGTTTTGGATGTTTGCCGTAGATATGCGCCTAACTATGCGCATATCTACGCATATGTCAACGAGAAAACGCCTGGCGGGGAGATTTCTTGGATCAACGCCCCCGTGCTCGTTCAGGAACAGGGCAGCAGAATGGAGACGCTGAGCGTGAGCTCTTGTCGATCAGGCGGGGCCGGGGCGCGGCGCGCGATGCGGCGCGCGGCTCAGGAGGTTGTTCTCCTCGGCGATCTTGCCGAGCAGCCGCAAAAGTTCCGCGCGCTCCTTGGGCGTCAGGGGCGCGATGGTTCGTTCCTGTGCATTGGCGACCTCGGGCTGCACGGATGACACGAGGTCGAGACCCTTCGCTGTGATTTTGATCAGCTTGGCCCGCCGGTCGTGGTCCGACGGCCGGATCGTCACGAATCCCCGCTCCTCAAGCTTATTGACGACGACCGCGATCGTCGTTCGATCAAGTGCCACAGCGCCGCCGATCGTCGCCTTGTCGAGCGGGCCATGCGTCGCGAGCGCGCTGAGCGTAACGTACTGCAGCGGCGTGAGATCGAACGCCTGACACGCGTCGAGGAA
>DATJSH010000004.1:0-3257 GCA_035504235.1 Allostellaceae bacterium
AGCGCCTCCAAGGCGATCCTCGCCTTCAGCGCCGCATCCATCTTCCGCCTCGTTCTCTTCGTCATGATCCGCTCCGTCTAGCACGACGGAACGGCTCGCGCTCCAACTAACCGATCGGTCCCAAATCCGGGGTCCACTTCAAGCGTGCGCAGAACAGATAGCGGCCACATTGGTTCCGGCAGCGGAATGAAAAGCTGCCTTTGTCGTTGTCCACGGTGCGGATGCCGTCAGCCGTGTTATTATGGCCATCGGCTTGCGGAGCGCGAAACGGCCCTTGAAGGCCCCGTGACGCCTATTCCAGGAACAGCAGGGCCTCGCCGGCCATGGTGGTTCCGTCGCCATCCAGCAGCCCGCACCTGATCAGCGTCAGCACCATCGCCGCTGATCGCGAAAACGAAAGCCCCGCCGGAAGTGGCGGGGCTCGCGGATCAGGCGGCGGCTAAGGCCGAAGAGCGCTACTTCGAGGGCGTGCTGTTCTTCGCCAGGTCTTTGGTTGCATCGGACGCGGTGGGCGCGGGCGCGGATGACTTCGCCGTCTCTGTCGCGGGCGCGGTCTTGACCCCTGCATAGACGGCCGAGCCTGTATCGAGGATTTCCCACTCGGCGTGGGCGGACGTGAACGACGCGAACCCGAACAGCAGGGCGATGGCGAGCAGCATTTTCATATTGGCCTCCCTCGTTGATAGGGACAAGGTAAGCAGAAAATGCATGGCTGCCCCGTGAGTGAAATCACACCTGGCCGCGAGCCGGAAACGACGTGTGACGACCGTCACGTTTGCTCGATGCGGCTCGTCCTGCCGGAGAACACGTCGGCCAGCGGAGTGCGTTGTCGACTGATCAGGGCTCGATCCGCTCCGAAATGCCGGCGCCGATGTCAAGGAAGCGGAATTTGTCGGGCATATAGACGATCTGCGGCCGGTCGGTGGTCGGCGGGTCGTAGACGGCGCCTAGCACCGCCACGTTGCTCATCAGGAGTCGCGGCTTGCCGGCACCATCGGGCTCGACCGGGAGCGTCACCGTCTCGAACCTCACGGCGTCGCCGCTCTGCGTCTCGGTTTCACGGTTGATCATCACGCCGCCGCACGGGCGCGTCGCCATCTTCTTCAATCGCCAGCGCCGCACCGGCCATTGCGCCGGCGGAGTGATCGCGGCGAAATTCCTGCCGGTCGCCTCGAAGTTGACGTGGTCACGCAACTGGCTTCCGGCGACCTTGATGCGGACATCGTCCTCGCTGATAAGCTCGAAGAGGATGACGCGGCCAAGCAGTTCTTTGATGTCCTGGAGTTCGATCGCCGAGCGCTTGGGCATGAGTTGTCCCGCGCGACGCCAGCCCAGCCACGCCGCGACAAAATGGCGGTTCGTCTGATCCTGCGGGGTGGCGAGAAGCGCCCGCTCGATGTCGCCGGCGCGGTCGAGTGCATCCATCGCGGTCTCCTGGGAGAAGGCGAATCTACCTGAGCTGGTTAAACATTTGCTGACGATGGTCGTCGTGGGGAGACGGTAGCGCGGGTGCTCGACGGTGGCCGAAAGCCACGGAACCGTAGAAAAAAGCCCCGCCCTCGGTGCGCTCAGGGCGGGGCTGGGGTTCGGGGGGACCAAGCCGGGCGCGGGGATCACGCTAGTGGCTGACTGGTTGAGAGTAGTTTGCCGCTGCTAACAATTGTATGCGACGTGGCGCCGTGTCGCGGCTGAAGCCGCCGCACGGCTTTGGTTGCGCGGCTTTGAACGGGACTAACTCACAGTTGTGCTGTTCCGCGCGTGCTGGTTGTTTGGTGCGCGAAGCGGACACGTATGGATATCGGGCAAGTCTCAGCCGGAACGGTCGTCCGCTACGCCACGCGAGCCTTTGAGATCGGCCTCTCCGACGGCTTCGAACGGCACCGCCCACGTTCCAGCGACGGCGCCATGCTCGCTGTTATGGAATCGGGCGACCGCTGGCCTGGCGCGTTCCAGCGTCGGATGCGGTCGGTCTATCTCGCCGGGTTCCACGTCGCCAAGATGATCCGGGCGCAGGCATCGCGACGATTCCGGCAGAGCAAACCAGTCTCTCGGCCACGACGCAGTCGGCGAGCCTGAGCAGGGCACGCCATGGCGCGAGCTCGGCGCTGGAACGCATCGGCGCGCGTTGCACGGAGCAGTCGCCAAACTACCGCGAGCGATCCCGCACGAACTTTGCGAGCGGACAGCGTAGCCATTGCGTCAGCAGCATCACTCGAGGAAAACCGATCAGCGGGCCGGTCGAAAGATTCTTCACCATGCTCACCGTGAAACCGGGCAATTCGCCGGCTACCTCCTCCCAAGTCAAACCGCGCATTTTTCGCTCGGCGTCTAGCGCCGCGTAAAGCGCCTTGGTGTCGAGGCGAAGTACGCGCGACGGTCCAGGTTCGGGGAGCATTTCCTCCGCGCTCCGCGCCGCGGCGCCGCCTATCAGAAAGCTCTCCGGCGATCGCCGCAGACAGCACAGAATCTGGAGCACGACAGCGCTCGTGACTGAGCGCTTACTTAGTATGCCTCTGATGGTCGCGACGCTGATCGGGATCGACGGGTTTCCATCGAACGGCTTGTTGATCTCTCCGGCGAGGTCAACCCAGCTCAGCCCGCGAGCACGCCGCTCGGCGTTCAGCGTGGCATGGAGCTGGTTCATGTCGAACCTACGAAGCACCTCCGTGGCGATTGCCAGGAGCCTGGGGCTCAGCCAGGGGGCGGTAAGCGGCTATTTGAGCCGGGCGCGCGCCGCCGGGGTCGCCTGGCCGTTGCCCGAGAACGTCGACGACGCACAGCTCGAAGCGCTGCTATTCCCGCCGCCGCCGGCGATCGCCGCGGACCAGCGCCCGATGCCCGACTGGGGCTGGATGCATCGCGAACTGCGCCGCCCGAATGTGACGCTGGCACTGCTGTGGGAAGAGTACCGGGCCGGCGCGCCCGACGGCTTCGGCTATTCCTGGTTCTGCGACCTCTACCGGGGCTGGGCCGGCCGGCTGAAGCCGACGATGCGCCAGACCCATATCGCCGGCGAGAAGCTGTTCGTCGACTTCGCCGGCCGCACCGGCGAGGTCGTCGATGCCCGCACCGGCGAGCTCATCCCAGTGCAGATTTTCGTCGCCGTCCTGGGTGCGTCGAGCTTCACCTACGCCGAGGCGGTCTGGAGCCAGAAGCTGCCGGACTGGATCGCCACGCATGTCCGCGCCTTCGCCTATTTCGGCGGCGCCGCACGGCAGACAGTCAGCGACAATCTCAAGGCCGGGATCATCAAGGCT
>DATJSH010000005.1:0-2184 GCA_035504235.1 Allostellaceae bacterium
GCCTGCTCCTCGGCGCTCCATTTGCGGAAACCCTCGCCGGATTTGAAGCCGAGTTTGCCCTCGGCCACGAGCTTGCGCAGATAGGTCGACGGCCGCGGCCGGCTCTCGATTGCCGGCAAGACCGTCTCGTGGATGGCGAGCGTCAGATCGGTGCCGACCAGGTCGGCGTTTTCCAGCGGACCGAGCACGGCGAGGCGGCGGCCGAACGAGGCCTTGATCACGGCATCGACTGTCTCGGCATCGCAGATGCCGTTCTCGACCAGCGAAATCGCCTCGCGCCACAGCGCGTGCTGCAGCCGGTTGCCGATGAAGCCGGGCACGTCCTTTTTTACATGCGCGGGCTTCTTGCCGGCGGCGCGGTGCAGCTCCATGGTCCAGGCGACGGATGCCGGTGAGCTCCATTGTGTCTCGATGACTTCGACGAGCGGCACCAGAAACGGCGGGTTCCACCAATGGGTGCCGAGCGCGCGCTCGCGTTTCTGCAGGCCCTGCATGATGGAGGTGATGGGAATGACCGAGGTGTTGCTGGCGAGGATCGTATCGGGCCGCACGTGTAGCTCGACTTCGGCGAACAGCCGCTGTTTCAGCGCCAGATTTTCCGACACCGCCTCGACCACGTAATCGGCGTTGCGCACGGCGTCGCCGAGATCGAAGCACGGCTCGATGCGCTCGAGTGCGCTTTCATCGTCGCCGAGATCGCGCAGGTTGGCGGCAATGCGCGACTTCGCCGAATCGAGATTTTGCACCAACGCGTCGGTGATCGTCACCTCATGACCGGCCCGTGCAAATACCTGGGCGATGCCGTGCCCCATGAGACCGGCGCCGATGACGGCGATCTTGGCTTTGCTTGCTTCGACCATTTGAGACCCGTGTCCCGGATGCGGTGCAGCGTGCAACGGTGCACCGCTGATCCGGGACCTTATCAAACTCCGCGTCTGTGACGATCCCGGGCCTGTAGCGCACCACTTCGTTTTGCTTCGTGCTGCGCCGCGCCCGGGAAAGCTTGCCTAACCCGCGGTGTAGCCGCCATCGGCGTAAAGAATGTGACCGGTGTAGAAATCCGACGCCTTGGAGGCGAGGAAGAGCAGCGGGCCGGCGAGGTCGGACGGCTCGCCGAGACGGCCCTTCGGCACGCGCGCCAGGAACGCCTTTCGCACATTGGTCGAGCGCTCATTGTCCTCGTACATCCAGGCGGTCAGCGGCGAGCGGAATACGGTAGGCCCGATGGCATTGACGGTGATGCCAGTCTCGCCCCACTCGCAGCCCAGCGCCTTGGTGATGCCGTCGATCGCCGATTTCGACGCGCAATACGCGGTATAGCCGGCCGGGTGTCCCAAAAGCCCGCGCGCCGACGACATCAAAATGACTTTGCCACCGCGACCCTGCGCCAGCATCTGTTTGCCCGCGGCGCGCGCCATCAGCCAGGATTGGGTGACGTTGACGTCCATCACTTCGGCGAACACCTCGGGGGGCTGATCGACAATTTTCTGCACCTTGTTGATGCCCGCGGCGCAGACCAGAATGTCGACGCCGCCGAACCGCCTCACCGCAGCCTCGACGATCCTGTCGCAGTTCGCCGCTGAATTTGGCCGCAGGTTGACGGCTTCCACTTTCGCTCCGAGCTTCTCGCAATCGGCGGCGACTTTTTTCAACGTTTCGCCGCCGCCGGCAGAGAGCACGAGATGACAACCGGCGCCGGCGAGAACCTTGGCGGCGAGCGCGCCGAATGCTCCGGTGGCGCCGGTGATGATCGCAGTCTTGCCGCGCACATCGAACAGGGAGAGCGGATTTTTCAAAAAGTCTTCGTCGGACATGGTGCTCCTCTTCTCCTTCTCCCCGCGTGCGGGGAGAAGGTCGGGATGAGGGGGCCTTTCCGCTCGGCTTCAGAATTGCGGAGGCGCCCCCTCAGCCGCTCGCTTCGCTCGCGACCTCTCCCCGCTGGCGGGGAGAGGTGAATCATTTCACCGGCGCCACCGCCACCGCGATGGTGCAGACCTCGTTCGAGCGGTTGATGATCTCGCGGCTCTCGTTGGGGCCGATATAGATGCTGTCGCCGGCGCGCGCGACCGTTTCCTTGCCGCCGGCAATGACGGTCAATTCGCCGGCCAGCACGTAATAGATCTTTTCTGGCGGCGAGGCGTCGGGGCCGGCGCCGCCGCCGGGCAGAAAATGCGAGATGCCGAA
>DATJSH010000006.1:0-22754 GCA_035504235.1 Allostellaceae bacterium
CAGCCGCAACGACGCGGTCTCGCCGAGCGCGTTGCGCAGCGCGGCGAGATCGCGTGGACCCCCGCGGCCGAGGCTCAAGCGGGTCAGTGCCCGCTCGATATCGGGGCAATGCTTGAGCCGTTCGCGCAATTGGGCGCGGACCTCGGCGCGCTCGACAAAGAACTGCACCGCATCGAGCCGCGCGGCTATCGCCAAAGGCTCGGTAAGCGGCGCCGCCAACTGGTCGGCCAAGAGCCGGCTGCCGGCGCCTGTCGCGGTCCGGTCGATGACCGAAAGCAGCGAGCCGCGCCGCTCGCCGGAAAGTGTCTGCAGCAGCTCGAGGTTGCGCCTGGTGGCGGCGTCGATCTGCATGACCGAGCCGGCGGCGATCCGGCTCGGTGCGCCCAAATGCGCGGCGGCGCCCTGCTGGGTCCCAGGGGTTTGCGTCTGCGCGACGTAATCGATCAGCGCACCCGCGGCGGCGATTTCGGCGCGGCGGAAATTGCCGAACCCGTCGAGCGCTTTCACCCCGTAAAAGCTTTCGAGCCGGCGCCGCCCGGCCTCGCTGTCGAAGCGGGCATTGGCGAGCGGGGTCAGCGCCGTCTTCCAGTCGCCGAACAGCTCGTAGAGCGCCGGGCGCTGCAGCAACCGCTCGGGCAGCAATATCTCTCCCGGAGATATGCGGGCGAGATCGCCGGCGAGGCTTGCGTCGCTGGTCGGCGAAATCGCAAACGCGCCGGTCGACAGGTCAAGCCAGGCCAGACCCATCTCGCCGCCCGCATCGGCGATGCCGGCGAGATAATTGTGCCGGCGCGCGTCGAGGAGGCCGTCCTCGGTCAAGGTGCCGGCGGTGACGAGCCGCACCACCCCCCGGCGAACCGGCCCCTTGTTGCCGCGGCGGCGCGCCTCGGCCGGGTCTTCGATCTGCTCGCAGATCGCCACCTTGAACCCGGCGCGGATCAGCCGCGCGAGGTAGGCCTCGGCGGTATGCACCGGCACGCCGCACATCGGAATGTCGGCGCCGTCATGGCGGCCGCGTTTGGTGAGCGCGATATCGAGAGCCGGCGCCGCCTTGACCGCGTCGTCAAAGAACAGCTCGTAGAAATCGCCCATCCGGTAGAACAGAAGGTAACCCGGGTGCGCCGCCTTGATTTCGTGGTATTGCGCCATCATCGGCGACGCCGCGGCCAGCGCCGGAGGTGGCGCCACGGCGTCGCGGGGCAGGTCGTCGTTCATCGGCGAAGCCGATTAAAGCACGATCTACGCGCCGCCGCAGGCAGTGGATGGAGCGAGCGGCACGATCGCCGGCGGCGCCTTGTCGCCGATGTCGGGCGCGAGCAACGGCGTGAAGGCGGCCGTCTTGTTTTCCGCCTTGTTTTCCGCGCCGGAAGCTGGCGCGGGGGGACGCAGCGCGATCGGCGGCAAGGGGCTGCGCAGCATCGTTCCGGGCTGCGCCGGTTGCGGCAGCAGCGGCAGCTTGGCCCGGACGCTGTCGAGCGCGGCGGCCCGCCCGGCTCCCGCCGCCGGCGGCAGCCCGTCCGACGCGGTGTAGGCCATCGCGGGCAGATTGGGCTTGGCGTCGCAGGTCGGGATCAGCGCGCGCACCCAGGCGGTATTGGAGAACAGGCGCGGCTCGGTGATCGGCTGCTGCGGCGGCATCGCCGCGAGCGCCAGCAGCAGCTTCGCCTCGCGCGACGGATCGATCATCGACTCCATCGTCACCGTGTCGGCCGGCTTTACCCGTCCCATCGCCACCGCCATGACGTGCGGCATCTTTTCGTAACAAGCCTCGCGTTCGGACCCGATCGCGCGGATAAAAGTGGGGTCGGCCTGGTCGCAGATCTGGAATGCGCTCTGCTTGACCGGCTCAAGCGGGTACATCTCGCGGTAGAGCTGGCGCGGATTGAGCGAATGCGCCCCGACCGCGGCGAAAATCAGCGCCGTCGCGACAAAGGATAACCGGCGGGCGCGTCGCCCGCGGCTTATGGCAATCCTGCCAAGCATTACGAAAACTCTGCTGCGCAAGCTGTCCTGACTTCTACCAGCAACGGCGAAGGCGATCCAATACACATTTGCCGAAAGGCGCCGTCGCGCAAAGTCCATGCCGCACGACGCATCGCGGTTGCCGATCGGCGAACGATGCCGCGAAACCGTTCAAAAAGAGATTAATGGGCTCGGCTGGGCAGCAGGGAGACAGCCTCGCGCGCCGACAAAAACGGCCGGTCATGACCGGCCGTTTTCGCGAGCGGAGAGTGGGTCTATTCCGCCGCAGCCTTTGCGGTAGCGGCGCCGTCCATCTCGGCGTCGATCTCGGCGATCGTGCGGCCGCGGGTTTCCATGCCAATCAGCCAGAACGCGACCGCCCCCAGGATGTACCAGAAGGCGAAGTAGTTAAAGCCGGGGATCAGAGCGTCGAGCGTCGCCTTCGGCGCGACGAAGTTGTCGGAGCCGGCGATCAGCGCCAAGCCGGCCGGTCCGATAAACTTGCCGAGATTGCCGACGCCGTAGACGAACCCCATGCCGCTGCCGCGCAGCCGCGACGGCCACATCTCGCCCATGTAAGGGCCAACGATTGAATAATTGCCGCTGCCGAAGAAGTTCTGGACGACGATCATCGCGAAAAACATCGACAGTGTGCCGATGTACACGTCGTGCAGGTATCCGGCCAGCGACATGAACAACGCGGCCGTCAAGCAGCTGAAAATACCGGACCACCGCCGTCCCCAGGCGTCGGAAATCCACGAGCAAAAGAAGCGCCCGGCGATTGCCGAGATGGCGACCCAGATCGCGAGTTTCGAGGCTTCGGCCGGAGTGATCTTGAGCACCATGACAAACAGCGTCACCTGCCACAGCGCCAGCGCGACGCCACCGGTCTGGGTGAGCCCGGTGAGGCACCCGGCAACAATGCTGCGCGGGTACTTAAAGATCTCGACCCAGCGAGTGTGCTCGACCGGCGCCAGCGTCTCCGGCACGGTAATCGTAGATGGGTCGACCTGCAGCGCCCAAGCCAGCGCCTTGCGGGCTTCGTCGATGCGGCCCTTGCGAATGAGCCAGTGCGGCGACTCCGGAACCCAGGCGCGAATGTAAAGGCATAGCAGCGCCGGCAATAAACCGACCGCGACCATGCCCCGCCAGCCGATGTAAGGCGCCGCGAATGCGCCAAGCAGTCCGGCAAGCAGCGAACCGGCGGGCAGCATCGTTGTCGTGAGGCCGGTGAACCAGCCGCGCTTATGCGCCGGTGAGAATTCCTGCATCAGGGTGATGTCGACCGAATAAAGCCCGGTCACCGCGAACCCGACAAAGAATCGGCAGATCACAAGGAAGATCCAGCCTCCCTCGGGTGTCAGCGCCATCGCGCCGGTGGCGAGGGAGACATTGAGGACGGCGGCAATCAACGCCTTGCGGCGGCCGATCTTGTCGGCCATCCAGCCGTAGAGCAGCGAGCCGAACGGCGCGGTGATCCCGGAGGCCAGGAGGATCGCACCCGACTGGCCGAAGCTCAGGTGCCAATTCTTGACGACAAATGCCAGCACGAAGCCGATGAGGAAGAAGTCGAAGAAATCGAGCATGTCGCCGAGCGTCGCCGCCCCGGCGATCTTCCACTGGTTGATCGTCAGTTTTTTCTGCTGTTCCAACAGATCGAGCACCGCTTCCTCCCATTCGTTCTCCAGCGGCGGATTCCCGCTCTTGCTTTCTTGAGCGACAGCGGCGCTGCCGGAGACAGCGCCTTCGTCAAGATTTCACCTCATTGTTATATCGGTTAGACGAAAGCGTAAAGGACGGCAGCGAGTCCCGGCGCGCCAAAGAAAACGGCCGGGCGAGCCGCCCGGCCGTCGTTCCGTGAGCTCGGGGCGGGCTATTGCGCTGGCACGTCCGCCGCGTCGTGGGCCGTCCCGGCGGTTGCCAAGGTGGCAGCCATCACCGACCCGGACCAGGAACTACCGGATTCAGGTACCTGAAGCCTCCATGCGTAAAACAAACAGCCGGGCTCGGGAATGTCCCGAGCCCGGCCGCGGCAAGATCGCTGCTGGTCGACGCCTCAGTCGCGGCGCACCCCCATCAGTTGGACCAGCATCATGAACAGGTTGACGAAATCGAGATAGAGCCGGAGCGCGCCCATGATCGACTTTTTGCCGGCGATCTCGTAGCCGTCGCCTTCGTAGTACATCTCCTTGATCGTCTGCGTGTCATAGGCGGTCAGCCCGGTGAACACGAGAACACCGATCACCGAGATCGCCCAGTAGATCGCCGGCGACCGCAGGAAGATGTTGACTAGCATGGCGATGACGATGCCGATCAGGCCCATGAACAGAAACGAGCCGAACCGCGACAGATCGCGCCGCGTCGTGTAGCCGTAAAGGCTCATCGCCGCGAATGTTCCGGCCGTGATGAAAAAGACCCGCGCGATGCTGGAATAGGTGTAGGCGAGAAAGATCGTCGACATCGACAATCCCATCAGCGCCGAATAGAGCCAGAAGAGGCCCTGGGCGGCCGGCAAGCTGAGCCGGTTGAGACCGTAGGACAGCAGCATCACCAGCCCGAGCGGCGCCAGGATGACCAGCCACATCACCGGCGAGTGGAGGAACGCCCTATTGGTCTCCAAGTAACCGGCGAAAACCCAGGCGACGATGCCGGTTAGCGCCAGCGCCGACGCCATGTAGTTGTAAATGCGCAGCATGTAGTCGCGCAGACCGGCATCGATGCCGACCTGCGTGGCCGCCGACCGGTCGGTCCAGCGGGGCTGCGAGCCATAGGCCATAGAAGCCTCCGAGAGAGATGCGAGGACCCACTCCTCGCCCGCCCAATATTGGCACATTTGGTAGGGTTTACAAGCGAGAGCCCCATCACGGCTGCCCCTGCGGCGATTAATTCGCTGTCATTTCCACGGGTAAGCCGATCGCCGCCCGCTTCTTAAAGCCTGTCGCCACCCGCCCCGCGAGCCGCTCCCTTGACAATCGGCAATCGGAATCCATATCGCACATATTGCTAATATAGAAATGCTATAATCGCCCCATGACCCCGCTTGCCATCCGTCCGGCCTGCCCGAAACGAAGAACAGGGGGCGGCGGCCGTCTGTTTTTACGGCGGGTCACAGGCGGATATCATTCGGTTGTCCGCCTGATATCGCTATTCGTGGCGAAGCTCGGCCGCCGCAGGCGCGCCGAGCACCCGCCACGTTCCGGCGAAGCCGAGCCCCGTCGTCAGCGCGACCGCCCCCGCCAGCACCGCGATGAGCGGCCAAGGCGCGAAGCTCCAATCGGCACGCAGCGGCCCGGTCACCAGCAGCCAGGCGATCAGCGTGCCGAGTCCCGCGGCGATCACCGCGCCGACCAGTCCCATCAGCCCGTATTCGACAAGGAACGCCGCGGCGATGGTGCGCCTTGTCGCGCCCAGCACCTTCAACACCACCGCGTCATGGACGCGGCGGCGATAATCGGCGGCGATCACGCCGCCCAGCACCAGCGCGCCGGCGATGAGCGTCACCAGCGCGGCAAGCCGGATCGCCGTGCCGATCGCGACGACGATCCGCTCCACCGCGTCGAGCGCCTCGCGCACCGGAATTGCCGAGATATTGGGATCCGTGGCGACAACCTGCCCGACCAGGCGTTCCTCGCTGCTCTGCGGCAGCCAGGTGGCGGCGAGCACCGTATGCGGCGCGGCTTCCAGCGTTCCGGGCGCGAAGACGATCGCGAAATTGATGCCGAGCCGCGTCCAGTCGATGCTGCGCAGACTGGCGATCGTCGCGGTGACCTCGCGCCCGAGCACATTGACGGTCAGTGTGTCGCCGACTTTGAGCCCCATGCCCCGGGCCAGCCCGGCGTCGAACGAAATGAGCGGGGGCCCGTGGTAATCCGCCGGCCACCACTGGCCGGCAACGATCCGCGAGCCCTTCGGTACGCCGGCGGCGTAGGTGAGGCCCCGATCGCTGTTGAGCGCCCAGCGCGCGTCGGCGGCGACCGGCGCATCCTCGACCGGCACGCCGTTGAGCTTGGCGATGCGGCCCCGCAGCATCGGCACCTCTTCCACGCGCGCATCGGGGATCGCGCGCACCATCGCCTCGAAGCCGGCGAGCTGGGCAGGCTGGATGTCGAGAAAGAAATAGCCCGGCGCGCCCTCGGCGATGCTGCCCTCGATCTCGGCGGAAAGGCTCGCCTGCACCAGCGCCACCGCGACCAGCACGGTGAGGCCGATGCCGAGCGACAGGACGACACGCGCGGTCGGCGCGCCAGGTCGGTGCAGATTGGCGATCGCCAGACGCAGCACGACATGGCGCGGCCGGCCGAGACGCCGCGCGCTCGCGACAATCGCCGCGCCGGCGAGACGGAATGCGGCGAACGAGACAACCGCGCCGCCGACATACCAGAGCGCGATGCCGCGGTCGGTCGCCGTCACCGTCAGCAGCGCGGCGAGACAGAGCCCGGCGATGCCGGTTCCCGCCAGCGCCGCCCAGGGGAGACCGCGCCGCGCATGAGCGATTGCGTCGCGGAACAGCGCGCCGGGCGATACGGCCCCGACGCCGGCGAGCGGGAGCAGCGCGAACATTGTCATCGCGAGGATGCCGTCTGCCGCGGCGACAATGAGCGGCAGCCAATGCACGCCCACCCGCAGCGGCACCGGCAGCAGCTTGGCGACAAACGGCGTGACCGCGATGGGCACCAGAGCGCCGAGCACGAGCCCCGCGGCAATGCCGCCAAGCGCCAGCACGCCGATCTGCATCGCATAGGTGCCGAAGACCAGCCGGGTCGAGGCGCCCAGCGATTTCAGGGTCGCGATTGTAGCGGTCTTCCCGGCGACAAAATAGGAGACGGCGCTGGCGATACCGATCCCGCCCACCAAAAGCGTGGTGATCCCGACCAACCCGAGAAACAGCGCGATGCGGTCGATAAACCGCTGCAAGGCCGGGCTCGCCTCGTTGGCGGTGCGTACCTGCCATCCGGAATCCGGGAATTTGTCGCGCGCCTGCTGTACCCAGGCGGCGGGATTGCTGCCGGGCGGCAGCTTCACGCGGTAGTCGTAATTGACCAGTGCGCCGGGCTGGAGGAGCCCCGTCGCCGGCAGCGCCGCCATGCCGACGATGACGCCAGGCCCAAACGCCAGACCGGAAAACGCGGCGTCGGGGGCGCGCCGCACAGTTCCCCGAAGTTCGAGCGTCGCCGTGCCGATCTTGAACCTGTCGCCGATAGTGAGGCCCAAACGTTCCGCGACCGCCGGATCGGCGACCGCGCCGTAGATGCCGCCGCGCTCCGCCCACGCATTCGCGAGCGGCTGCTGGGGACTCAGGGTCACGGCGCCGTAAAGCGGATAGGCGGCATCGACCGCCTTCAATTCGATCAGCGTGTGGCGCCCGCCATCGAGCGTGACGGCCGTCGACTGCAAGAGCGCGATCTCCGACACCGTGCCGCTGCGGTCGAGGAACTGGCGCTCGGCGGGGCTTGCCTCGCGGTGCACCAGCCGCGCCGACACGTCGCCTCCGAACAATATGCGCGCGTCGTCATGGATCGCAGCGCCGACCGCGGCGCCGAGCGAGCCGATGCCGGCGATCGCGCCCACCCCCAGCACCAGGCAGGCGAGGAGGATGCGAAACCCGCGCACCCCGCCGCGCAACTCACGCAACGCGAGGCGGGCCGCATACGGCAGCGACGTCATAGTCCCTCTCCGCCCATTGGGGGGAGAGGGTGGCCGTCGCGCAACGGCGGTCGGGTGAGGTGGGCACGCGCCCACGTTTCTAGGATCCCCCGCCTCACCCCAACCCTCTCCACCCCCAAGGGCGGAGAGGGAGTGAACCGCATGCAGAAAGAAAAACTCAAAGCGCCCGCCGCAATGGCGCTGCGGGGCGATCTTCGACGATGCGGCCGTCGCTCATCTGCAGCTGGCGCGCGCAGCGCTCGGCGAGCCGAGGGTCGTGGGTTATGAGCAACAGGCTGGTGCCCTGGCGTGCATGTTCGGCGAAAAGGCAGTCGATAACCACATCGCCCGTCGCCCCGTCGAGATTGCCGGTCGGCTCGTCGGCGAGAAGCAGCTGCGGCCCGGCGACAAAAGCGCGGGCGAGCGCGACGCGCTGCTGCTCGCCACCCGAAAGCTGTGCCGGATAATGCGTGAGACGACGGTCGAGCCCGACCCGGCCGAGCGCGCTTTCTGCCTGCGCGAAGGCATCACCCGCACCGGCCAATTCAAGCGGGATCGCGACGTTTTCCAGCGCCGTCATCGTCGGGATCAGATGGAACGCCTGGAACACGATGCCGACATGGGCGCGCCGCAGCCGCGCCAGGCCGTCTTCGTCGAGCGCCGCCAAATCCTCGCCGGCCACCGCGACCCGGCCACTCGTCGGGCGTTCCAATCCCGCTGCCACCATCATCAGGGTCGACTTGCCCGACCCCGACGGCCCGAGCAGCGCCACCGTCTCGCTCGCGGCGATTTCCAGCGAAATCCCGCGCAAAATATTGACGGGGCCGGCCGCGCTCCCCAGTGTTAAATGGACATCCTCCAAAACCACGAGCGGGCTCTCTGGATGGGGCGAGACAATCATGTCGAGTCAAACCGGAGGGCCGCGTCGAAGCTCCGTCGATATGGCATGGCGGCGGCCGTTTTCAACGCGATATTGTGGGTCGCCACCATGTCCGCCCTAGCAAAGACCCCGGAGGTGCTCGCCTTTGGCGACAGCTTGACGGCGGGCCTCGGCCTGCCGGCAAGCGCGTCGTTTCCCGCACAGCTTCAGGCGCGGCTCAAGGCCGAAGGGGTCGACGTCAAAATCGTCAATGCGGGCGTCTCCGGCGACACCACGACCGATGGCCTCGCCCGGCTCGATTGGGCGCTCGCCGACAGGCCCGACTGCGTGATCCTGGCGCTCGGCGCCAACGATATGCTGCGCGGCATCGCTCCGAAGATCGTGCGTGCCAATCTCGATAAGATGATCGACAGGATCACCGCCTCGGGCGCCAAATTGCTGCTGCTCGGCATGCGATCGTCGCCCGATTGGGGTCCGCAATACGAGCGCGAGTTCGATGCGATCTATCCCGATCTGGCAAAGGCGCACGGCGTTCCGCTCTACCCGTTTTTCCTGGAAGGTGTGGCGATGGACCCAGCACTGAACCAGCCCGATGGCCTCCACCCCAACGAGCGCGGCGTGGCGATCATGGTGGATCACGTCGCGCCGCTTGTGGCGAAAATGCTCGGCGGCGCGCCGATCGCGAACGCGGGCGCGGGGGGCAAGTCATGAGCGCGGGCTTCACCGCGGCATTCGCCGCCGGCGATCCCGCGACGCTGGGCGCGCGGCTCGTCGCCCAGCTGCCGCGCGAGGCGGAAGCGACGCTCGGCCTCGTCTATGTTAGCGAGCCGGCCGCCCAGGTCTTGCCAAAGCTGGTCGACGAGCTGGCCGCGGGCACCGGCATCGACTACTGGACGGGCGGCGTCGGGCTCGGCGTGTGCGCCGCGGACGAGGAAGTCTACGACCAGCCGGCCGCCGCGGTGCTGACCGTCGCGGTGCCCGAGGATTCTTTCCGCATCTTCGCCTCGACCGGCGACCCGGCCGCCGATCTGCCGCGCCAGCACGGCAAATGGATCGAGGCGACGCAGCCGATCCTCGCGCTGGTGCATGCCGATCCGCGCTGCCCCGATCTGCTGCGCGCGACGATCGACGCCGGCGCGGCGACCGGCGCATTCCTCGTCGGCGGCCTCGTATCGCACCGCACTCCCGCAACGCTGGTCGCGCGCACCGCGGGAAGCAACGAGCCCGGCACCGGCGCGGGCGGCATGGCCGGGCTGATGCTCGCGCCGAGCGTGGGCGTCGCGACCGCCTTGAGCCAGGGCTGCATGCCGATCGGCCCGGTGCGCCGCATCGACGAGGCGCGCGACAATGTCGTGATGGCGATCGACGGCCGCCCGGCCCTCGACGTCTTCCGCGAGGATATCGGCCCGCAGCTGGCGCAGGACCTGCGCCGGGTCGGCGGGATCATCTTCGCCGGGTTGCCCGTCACCGGTTCCGACACCGGCGACTATCTGGTGCGCAACCTGATGGCGATCGACCCGAGCCAGGGCTGGATCGTCCTCGGCGCCGAGGTGTCGCCGGGCGACCCGATCGTGTTCTGCCGCCGCGATCCGGAAAGCGC
The DNA here is from genome assembly GCA_035504235.1 of Allostellaceae bacterium. Lineage (GTDB taxonomy): Bacteria > Pseudomonadota > Alphaproteobacteria > ATCC43930 > CGMCC-115725 > DATARH01. The sequence continues at coordinate 10,086 of DATJSH010000006.1, forward strand.
CAGGCAGGATCTGGCGCGGATGGTCAAGCAACTCGCCGGGCGGCTCACCGGCCCGCCCAAGGCCGGGGTCTATGTGAGCTGCGTCGCGCGGGGCGTCTCGCTGTTCGGTGACGAAGGGGTCGAGGCGAATGTGATCCGCGACACGCTCGGCGACTTCCCGCTGGTCGGGTTTTTCGCCAACGGCGAAATCTCGCGCGACCGGCTCTACGGCCATACTGGGATTTTGACGCTGTTCACCTGACCCAAGTCGTCATTGCGGGAAGCGTAGCGACGACGCAATCTCCGTCCGTCTTGGCCCTCTGCGGGAGATTGCCGCGGCGCCCTTGGCGCCTCGCAATGACACGAGAAAAACAATGCTCCGCCTGTTTGTCGGCATTGAATTCCCCCCGGAACTGAAGCTCTGTCTGTCGCTGCTGCAAAGCGGCGTCGCCGGCGCGAAATGGGTCGATCCGGGCAACTTCCACCTCACCTTGCGCTTTATCGGCGAGGTCGATGAGGGCACCGCCGTGGATGTCGACGGGGCGCTGCTGCGGCTGAAGGGCCGGCCTTTCACCTTGCAGCTGACCGGCGCCGGCACATTCGGCGGCGACAAGCCGCGCCAGCTCTGGGTCGGGGTCGAGCGCGAACCGGCGCTCGCGACATTGCAGGGCAAGATCGAACTGGCGCTGATCCGCGCCGGGCTGGCGCCCGAGCCGCGCAAATTCGCGCCGCACGTGACGCTCGCCCGGCTGCGCGACCCGAAGCGCGCCGACATCCAGCACTTCCTCGCGACGCACGCGCAATTCCGCGCCGAGCCGCTCCGGGTCGAGCGCTTCAGCCTGATCGCCAGCTATCCGACCAAGGCCGGCTCGGTTTATGAAGACCAGGCGGATTATGAACTAAACGGATAAGGTTCCACTGGCGCGGGACACGGCTCCAGCCGAAGGTCGGGCGGATGCCCGCCCGCACTCGATAAAGGGAAGAGAATGGCGCATTGGCTCGTGAAATCCGAACCGGTCAAGTACCCGTGGGCGCAGATGGTCAAGGACAAGCGCACCCATTGGGACGGCGTCCACAATTTCCAGGCCGCCAACAACATGAAGGCGATGAAAAAGGGCGAGCGCGCCTTTTTCTACCATTCCAACGAGGGCAAGGAGATCGTCGGGGTGGTCGAGATTGTGCGCGAGTTCTACCCGAACCCCGACGAGCCGAGCCCGTATTTCGGGCTGGTCGACGTCGCGCCGGTGATGCCGGTCAAAAACCCGGTGACGCTCGCCGAGATGAAGGCGACCCCCGAATTGAAGGACATGGCGCTGATCCGTCAGTCGCGGTTGTCGGTGTGTCCGGTCAGCGACGCGGAATGGGCCGCTGTCTGCGGGATGGCCGGGATTAAGGCTTAGATCGCATCGGGGGGTATAATCTATGCGGCCGGCGCTCCGGCAGCACAAAAATGTGTGCCGTCGGCGCGGCTGCGCCATATCTGAGGCAACGGCACGGTAGTACCGGGAGGAAGAAGCAATGGCAGACCGCAGCGTGATCCCGCTCTCGGCGCTGCCCAAGATGGGCAAGCTCGACGAAGCCGAATATTTCCGGCGCTACAAGGAATCGATCGACGACCCGAACGGGTTCTGGGGCCGCGAGGGCAAGCGGATCGACTGGATCAAGCCCTACACCAAGGTGATGAACGCGTCCTATGACGGCGACGTGTCGATCAAATGGTACGAAGACGGCACGCTCAACGCGTCGTACAACTGCATCGACCGGCATCTGGCAAAACGCGGCGACCAGGTCGCGATCCTGTGGGAAGGCGACGATCCCAAGGACGACCGCAAGGTCACCTATAAGGAGCTGCACGAGGGCGTCTGCCGCCTCGCCAACGTGCTGAAGAGCCGCGGCGTCAAGAAAGGCGACCGCGTCACGATCTACATGCCGATGATCCCCGAGGCGACCTTTGCGATGCTTGCCTGCGCGCGGATCGGCGCGGTTCATTCGGTGGTGTTCGGTGGGTTCTCGCCCGACAGCCTCGCCGGGCGCATCGAGGATTGCCGCTCGACGGTGCTGATCACCGCCGACGAGGGGCTGCGCGGCAGCCGCAAGGTGCCCTTGAAGAAAAATGCCGACGCGGCGATGGTCTCGTGCCCGGTCAAGGTCGAGACCTGCATCGTCGTCAAGCGCACCGGCGGGGCGATCGATTGGACCCCGGGCCGGGATGTCTGGTACCACGAGGCCTGCGCCGCCGCCTCGCCCGATTGCCCGCCCGAGGAGATGTCGGCGGAAGACCCGCTGTTCATCCTCTACACCTCCGGCTCGACGGGTAAACCGAAGGGCGTGCTGCACACGACCGGCGGGTATCTCGTCTACACCTCGATGACGCACGAATACGTCTTCGACTACCGACCGGGCGAGATCTATTGGTGCACCGCCGATGTCGGCTGGGTCACCGGGCACAGCTATATCGTCTACGGGCCGCTGGCGAACGGCGCGACGACCTTGATGTTCGAGGGGGTTCCCAACTACCCCGACGCGTCGCGCTTCTGGCAGGTCTGCGACAAGCACAAGGTCTCAATCTTCTATACCGCGCCGACGGCGATCCGCGCGCTGATGCGCGAGGGCGAGGATTACGTGCGCAAGACCAGCCGCAAATCGGTGCGCCTCTTGGGTTCGGTCGGCGAGCCGATCAACCCCGAGGCCTGGCTCTGGTACTTCGACAATGTCGGCGACGAGCGCTGCCCCATCGTCGATACCTGGTGGCAGACCGAGACCGGCGGCATCCTGATCTCGCCGCTGCCCGGCGCGACGCCGTTGAAGCCCGGCTCGGCGACGCGGCCGTTTTTCGGCATCGAGCCGGTCATCGTCGATGGTGACGGCAAGCGGCTGCCGTGGAGAGAGGGCGAGGCGATCGAGGGCAATCTCTGTCTCGCCCGTTCTTGGCCGGGGCAAATGCGCACCGTATTCGGCGACCACAAGCGCTTTGTCGAAACCTATTTCTCGACCTTCAAGGGTCTCTATTTCACCGGCGACGGCGCCAAGCGCGACGCCGACGGGTTCTACTGGATCACCGGCCGGGTCGATGATGTGATCAACGTCGCCGGGCACCGGCTCGGCACCGCCGAGATCGAGAGCGCTCTTGTCGCCCACCCGAAGGTCGCGGAGGCCGCGGTGGTCGGCTATCCGCATGACATTAAGGGCACCGGCATCTATGCCTATGTCACCTTGCGCATTGACGAGGAGCCGAGCGACGAGCTCCAGCGCGAGCTGATGCAATGGGTGCGCAAGGAGATCGGCCCGATCGCCGCGCCCGACCTGCTGCAATGGGCGCCAGCGCTGCCCAAGACCCGCTCGGGCAAGATCATGCGCCGCATCCTCAGGAAGATCGCCGAGGACCAGCCGGATCAATTGGGCGATGTCTCGACCCTCGCCGATCCGGCGGTGGTCGACGACCTCGTCGGCAACCGGCAGAACCGCGCGGACGCTTGAGGATGGCGTCTTCGCCAGCCGCTTGAGCGGGTCGAGATGGCGCGCGCCGAAATTTTCGCCGCGGAAGGCGTCCGCGGGTTCCTGCATTGCGCCGCGGGAAAAACGAAGCGTGGTCTCGTGCTGACCCACGGCGCTGGCGGCAATTGCACGATGCCGCTGCTGGTGATTGCGGCGACCGCGTTCTGCGATGCCGGGTTCGATGTGCTGCGTTGCGACCTGCCGTTCCGCCAGCGCCGGCCGACCGGCCCGCCCTCGCCGTCGGGCGCGGCGGCGGATCGCGAGGGGTTGCGCCTCGCGGTCGAGGCGATGCGCCGGCTTCGCTCGCGGCGTGTGCTGCTGGGCGGCCAGTCTTATGGTGGGCGGCAGGCAACGATGCTCGCGGCGGAGCAGCCCGATCTTGTCGCCGGGCTTTTGCTGTTCTCCTACCCGCTGCACCCGCCGGGCAAGCCGGAGCGGCTGCGCAAGGAGCATTTCCCGCGTCTGTCGGTACCGTGCGTCTTTGTTCAGGGCGCCAATGATCCGTTCGGCGCGCCGGCCGAGCTGGCTGACGCCATCCGGGCGATCCCGGCGTTAACAGAGATGATCCCGGTGGACGGCGCCGGCCACGATCTGAAACGCGGGCGGTTCGATCTCGCGTCGGTCGTTGCCGCGGTAGAACGGCGGACGATGTAGACAAGCGATTGATTAAAATATCGCTTTTCGCGGCGTTATTGCTTCGTTAACCGTCTTCTGGCTTGCTGATCGCGAATCTTCTTCTGGAGGCTTTCATGCCCCGCGCATCTTGGACCGGCTTTCTGCGCCTGTCGCTGGTGAGCGCCCCGGTCTATCTGTCGCCCGCGACCAGCGAGGCGAAGCGCATCCGCCTCAACCAGTTGAATGCCGAAACCGGCAACCGGCTCAAGCAGCAGCTGGTCGACAGCGAGACCGGCGATGTCGTCGAACGCGACCAGATCGCCAAGGGCTACGAGTACGACCGCGGCCGCTATGTGACGATCAGCGACGACGAACTGAAGGAGTTGCAGATCGAATCGTCGAAGATCATCGACCTCGACCAATTCGTCGACCGCGACGAGGTCGATCCGGTCTATCTCGACGCGCCCTATTACATCTACCCGGACGGCGAATTGGCGGACGAGGCGTTCCGCGTCATCGGCGAGGCGATGGCGCAAAAGCACAAGGTCGGGCTCGGCCGCGTCGTGCTGTCGAGCCGCGAGCGTCTGGTGCTGGTCGAGCCGCGCGACGGCGGCCTCTTGATGTCGACCCTGCATAGCGCCGACGAGGTGCGCCCGGCCGAGTTCAGCTCCAAACACAAGGGCGAGATCGACCAGGACATGGTGGCGATCGCCGAGACCATCATCGAGCGCAAATCGGCGAAATTCGATCCGGCGCAGTTCCGCGACCGCTATCAGGACGCGCTGCACGCGTTGGTCGAGGCCAAGACCAAGGGTCTCGCCAGGCCGTCGCACGAGGTCGAGGAGCCGCCAAAGGTCGTCAACCTCATGGACGCGCTAAAAAAGAGCCTCGCGCAGGAAGGCGACGCGGCGGCCAAATCGGCCAAGGCCGAGCCGAAGCGCGGCAAGGCGCCAGCGAAACCCGCCAAAGAGCCCGACCGCCGCCAGGTCGCGATGCTGCTGCCGGTCTCGGGCGGCGGCAAGAAAAAGGAAGCGCCCGCCGCAAGACCGGCTCAGGCGTCCGCCCGCGGCCGAAAAAAGGCGAGCTAGGAAGCTTTCCCCTTGGCCGGGCTCGACCCGGCCATCCACGAATAAGTGATGACTATTCCTGGACCCCCAGGACAAGCTCGGGGGAGGCGAGTAATTTGGCGGCACCAGCAGATGGCAAGGAAATGCCGACATGTCCGAACCCTTCGGCCCGCTGCAGGGCGTCAAGGTGGTCGCCTGTTCCACCGCGCAGGCGGGAACGGTGCCCTACATGCTGATGGCCGATCTCGGGGCCGAGGTCGTCAAGATCGAGGTGCCGGGGATCGGCGACAATTCGCGCGGCTCGACCGTGCTGCCGGGTATGGGGAGCACTTATTTCGAGACCAACAATCGCGGCGTCAAAAGCGTCACACTCAATCTCAAGGAGCAGGAAGGCCGCGACATCCTCAAAAAGCTCGTCGCCGAGGCGGATATTTTCGGTCAGAACTTCCGGCCGGGCGCCGCGAAGAAAAACGGCTTCGGCTATGAGGAGCTGAAAAAGGTCAACCCGCGTCTCGTGTACGTCTCTATCTCCGGCTACGGTCCCAAGGGACCGCATGCGAGCCTTCCCGGCACCGACTCGATGGCGCAGGCGATGGGCGGCATCGCCCAGGCTTATTCGGCGCCCGGCCAGCCGCTGCGCACCGGCATCGTCTCGGTCGCCGACGAGACCTGCGCGATCCTCGCGTTTGGCGGCGCGCTCGCGGCGCTGACTCATGCGCGCGCCACCGGCATCGGGCAAAAGGTCGATTGCTCGCTGCTCGGCGGACAGGTCCGGCTGATGGGCTGGACCTTGACGACCGCGATGTGGCGCGACCGCGACCCCGTGACCGGCCAGGCGCGGGTGACGGGCACGCCAGAGCGGCCCGGCATCAGCGCCAGCTTCAACGACGCGAACGGCAAGCCGTTTGTCTTCCAGCTCAACAACGAGGCGCCGTGGAAGAGCGCGATGACCGCGCTCGGTTTTTACGAGGCGCTGGACAGGGCCGGGTTCGGCCGGCTCGGCGTCATCATCGGCTCCGACGAACGCCGTGAGACGCTGCTACATACATTAGGCGAAATGTTCGCCACCGGCCCGCGCGATAAATGGGTCGAGATGCTGCGCGGGGCCGATATCGTCTCTGCGCCGATCAACACCTTGCTCGAAGGATCGAATGATCCGGATGTCGTCGCCAACGGCTACGTGACCGAGGTCGAGCACCCCAAGCACGGCAAGCTCAAGGTTCACGGCTCGCCATGGCATTTCTCCGAGACGCCGCCCAAAATCGGCATCGCTCCCGAGCTTGGCGAGCACAATGACGAGGTTCTGGCGCGTATCGGCTACAGCGCGACGCAGATCGCCGATTTACGCGCGCGGAAAATCATTTGATGCATGTCGTCGTCTGCGGCGGCGGCGCGATCGGCTGCTCGATCGCCTATTTCCTCACGCGGCGCGGTGCCGGGGTCACAGTCGTTGAGAGCACCGGCATCGCCTGCGCCGCCTCGGGCAAGTCGGGCGGGTTTCTCGCCCGCGACTGGTGCGCCGGCACCCCGCTCGACCCGCTCGCCCGCCGTAGCTTCGACCTGCACGCCGAGCTCGCGGCCGAGATCAGCGACGATTGGGGTTATCGCCGCCTCGACACCTATGGCGGGTTCGCCAGCCGGCGCGTCTCACTTGGCGAGTACCGCAGCGCCTACGCGCTCGACTGGTTTGCGCCGGACGTTGCGCTTTGCCAGTCGATCGGCTCGCGCGAAACGACCGCGCAGGTGCATCCCGCCCGCTACACCGAGGCGATGATGAACGCCGCCGAGGCGCGCGGCGCTGAGCTGAAGCGGGGGCGGATGATCGGCCTCCGGCGCGACGGCGACCGGGTCGCCGGTGTCGAAATCGAGGGCGGCGACACGATCGCGGCGGACGTCGTGGTGATCGCGATGGGGCCGTGGTCGGTGCTGGCGGCACGTTGGCTGCCGCTGCCGCCGGTCTTCGGACTCAAAGGCCATAGCCTGGTGTTCGATACCGGCGACCGGGTGCCGGCAGAGGCGGCTTTCCTCGAATACCAGGAGGAGACCGGCGCGGTGCTCACCCCCGAGCTTTTCCCGCGTCCAGACGGCACGACCTATGTCTGCGGCATTTCCGGCGAGGAAATCGTGCCGATCGACCCGGCGCGCGTGAAACCCGACGGCGGTGCGATCTACCGGCTGGAGGCGATGTGCCGCGCGCTGTCGCCGGTGCTCGCCGCGGCGCCGATCGTCGCGCGTCAGGCCTGCTACCGCCCGGTGACGGGCGACGGGCTGCCGCTGATCGGCAAGGCGCCCGGCGTCGGCGGCGCCTATATCGCCACAGGGCACAGCGTCTGGGGCATCCTCAACGCACCGGCGACCGGCGAGGCGATGGCCGAACTGATCGTCGACGGCGCCGCGCGCACGGTCGATCTCGCGCCGTTCGACCCGGAAAGGCTGCGCCCGCTCGACCCGTCACGGCTGCGTATTTGAGTGCGCCGAGCCATCCGGCCCAGGCTGGCGCCGAAAGCTCGCGGAGGCGCGAGCGTACGTGCTAGACCGGTTTCAGCGGCGGCAGCACCTCGGTCGGGTCGAGGCCGACCTCGTAAAGCCCCATATTGTAGAGGCAGAAATCCGACGGCGGCGGGTGCAGCGGGCCGAGCGCGCCGTCGCGAAACAATTGTTCGAGCCGCGACGGCTTGACGATGCCGTGCGCGCCGCCGATAGTCAGGGCCGTGCGAGTAATCCGGCTCACCGCCTCGCCGACGACGTATTTCGCGCGGTAGAGCGCCGCGATGGTCTCCTCGGTCGGCCCACGGCGGTCGCTGAGCCAGGCCGAGCGGTAAGTGACGAGCCGCGCCGCATCGAGCTCGGCGCTCATCTCGGCGACGTGGCGGCGTATTTCGGGCAGATAGGCGAGCGGCTGCGCGTAGCCCTCGGGCCGGCGCGCGGCGACGACCCGCTTCACCTCGTCGTAGGCCGCCTGCGCGACGCCGAGATAGACCGGCGTGTACGAGCCCCAGAACCAGTGCAGATTGGTCTGCCGAAACGGGGTCATGTCGTCGGTGCGATAGATCACGTCGCGATCTGGAACGAAGCAGTCTTCGAGGATCAGCGAGTCGCTGCGCGTCGCGCGCATGCCGAGCACATCCCAGTTCGCTTCGACCCGCCGGCCCTCGGCGATCCGCGGCAACAGCAGCACCATTCCCGCTTTTGGGTTGCTCTCGCCTTCCGGGTAGGCGCCCAGCATCACCCAGTCCGCCGCCTCCAGCATCGAGGCGAACATCTTGCGCCCGGTGACGCGATAGCCGCCCGGTACCCGCCGCGCGCGTGTCTTGAGCGGCCGCACATTGACCGCCGCGGTGGTGATCGGCTCGGAGAAATTGCCGGCAATCAGCCGTTTCTCGCCGACCACCAAATCGACAACGCGTCGTTTGGCGTCGGCCCCGACCCCGGGGTAGTCGATCACCGGCATTACGACCGAGGCATGCATGTTGAAGGCGAGCGCGGTCGACGGGCAGCCCTGCGCCAGCGCCTCATAGGCGATCGTGTGGTCGAGGAGGCTCGCCGCGCCGCCGCCCAGCGCCGTGGGAATGGTCAGGGCGAGAAATCCCTCCTGCCGCAGCTTTTCGTAATTCTCGGCCGGGTGGCTGGCGTCGCGGTCATGCGCCGCGGAGCGAGTCGCGAAATCCGCCGCCAGTTCGCGGCAGCGCTGCTGCAGGCGCGATTGTTCCGGGGTGAGTTCAAACTCCACGGCGGAGACCTCCTTCGCCGCTAGCTTGCGCCCCGCATGCCAACAACCAAAGAAAAAGCCGCCCGAGCCTCAGCTTGACGGAACCCATAAGGCTTTTCAGCCGCGGGCCGAGTTCATACAGTGCACGGCATGATCCAGGACGCCCAAGGCCACGACCTTTCCGGCGCCTCGTCCGAGGCGGTCGCCGCCTACAACGAGGCGATCCGCGCCATGAACCTCGTCTGCGGCGACGCGATCGGCGCGTTTGACAAGGCGCGCGCGGCCGCTCCCGCGTTCGTCATGGCGCATCTCGCCAAGGCGTGGCTGTTGACCATGGCCAACGATCCCGGGTTGCTGGTGCAGGCGCAGGCCCTCGTCGAAACCGTACGGCCCTTGCCGATGAACGAGCGCGAGGCTGCGCATCTTGCGGCACTGTCGTCTCTTGTTCGGGGTGCGAGAGCCGCTGGCGTGGCCGTGCTCGATCGGCACCTGATGCATTATCCGTACGATCTCCCGGCGCATCAGGTCGCAGCGCTGACCGACGGATTTCTGGGGCGTTTCCCATGGGTCCGCGGCCGCACCGCACGGGCATTGCCGCGATGGTCGAAAGAGCGGCCCGGCTATCCGACGATGCTGGCGCTGCATGCTTTCGGCGCGGAAGAAGCCGGCGATTACGCGCTGGCGGAAGACCAGTCGCGCGAAGCCGCCGAGCTCGAGCCGCTGAGCTTCTGGCCGCACCACACCGTCGCGCATGTCATGGAGATGACCGGGCGGCCGGAAGATGGGCTCGGCTGGATGGCGGCGCGCGAGCCGCATTGGACGACCCCGACCCACACCAACCAGGCTCACATCTGGTGGCACCGCGCGCTGTTCCACCTGGAACTCGGCCAGTACGACGCCGCGCTCGCGCTTTATGATGGCCCGATCCGCGCGACCCAGCGCCGTCTCGGCAACATTCTGACCAATGCCTCGGCGCTGCTGTGGCGGCTCGATACGCTCGGTTGCGATGTTGGCGACCGTTGGAAGGAGCTGGCGACGCTGTGGGAGGGGCATGCCGACGGCAAGTGCCTCGTGTTCACCGATATTCACGCCGCGATGGCCGAACTCGGTTCGGGGCAGGAACCGCTGGTCGAGCAGCGGCTCGCGGCGATGCGAGAGACCGCGGTGAGCGAACTCGAAGGAGCTGGACTGTACCGTACGGTCGGCATTCCCATTGTCGAGGGCTTGGTCGCGTTCCGCCGCGGCGCGTATGCCGAGGCGGTGGCGTCGCTGATGCCCATACGGGTCGATCTCTGGCAGATCGGCGGCAGCCACGCACAGCGCGACGTGGTCGACTGGACGCTGACCGAAGCGGCGGTGCGCGCCGGTTTGCGGGATGTCGCGCTAGCGCTCTGCTATGAGCGTCTTGGCGCGCGCCCGCGCAGTGCGCCGAACCGGCGCTTCCTGCTGCTCGCCGACGGGATCGCCGCCTAGACATCGGTAGAGGGCTCGTGCCTTGCGCTTCGCATAGGCACGGCCATCCCTGATGGCGGTCAAGCCGGGCGGGTTTAGGCACGATGATTCATCGATCCTTGCGAGATAGCGGCCCCCGAAATCCACACATTGGAACGGTCCTGCCCGCGGTCGGTTACAGCGCGGGACAGCTCGCCGCGCGGCTGCAACGATCAATGCTGCAGCTGCCGATATGGTTATCGCGGCCACTCCAAAGATCTCGTGCGGTGTTGTCCCTGCGCATTCCGGTGATCCTCCGCGCGCCCGCTTCGAATTCGCCGATGCGGGCGAACCGGCCCTGTCATCGCTGATCGACGCCTTTCTTGCCCGGCTGCGCGACAAGCTCAGCAATTTGATACAAATCAAGGTGTACACACAGCTGCGCCCTTAGCCTTTCCCTCAACCTTGGGTGAGAGAGGCCGATGAGGTCGGGGATTGGCACGTTTGCCATGGCACTGTCGCTGATGATTTTGCCGCTCGCCGGTGCCAGCGCCGACCCTGTTGGCGGCCATGGCAGCGGGCGTGGTGGCGGAGGTCACGCTGGAGGCCGAGCGGTGAGCGCACCGATGATTGGCGGCGGGCATTTTCATGGCCCGAACGGCACGTGGGCTTCGCATCCCGGTTGGCAAGGCAGCTTGCAATTTCACCAGCATTGGAACGGCGGGCACTGGTGGCACGGGAGCTACCGCGGCAGCACTGGCTCGTGGTGGATCGTTGGCCCCGACTGGTACTGGTATCCGGCCGAGGTCGCGCCCGTCCCGGACCCTTACACGCCGCCCGGAATGATCCGGGGCTACTGGTATTGGTGCGACACTTACCAGCAATACCACCCATATGTCGGCGCTTGCCCGTCCGGGTGGCAAGCCACTCAGCCGCTGTAAGGGGAGGCGGGTATGCCTGCCTGGGCCGAAGCAATTTCGCTCCGCATCCTGATCAGCGAGGACGACTCCCACGACGAGCGGCCGCTGCATGAGGCAATCCTCAAGGCTGCGCGCGAGGCGGGGCTTGCCGGCGCTAGTGTTACGCGCGGCGTAGCGGGCTATGGTCGCTCTCGGCACATCCATGAAAGCTGGCGCGGCTTCTCCTATGACCTGCCCGTTGTCATCGAAATCATCGATAGCGAGGAAAAGATCGACGCGTTTCTGCCCGCTCTGCGGCGACTGCGGCAAGGGGCGCTGGTGACCCGCCAGCGATTGGAGGTCCTGTTTCCCGATGATGGCGGAGCCACACAATGAAACGCATCCTCGTGGGTGACGATGGCTCGAATGCGGCTCATGTGGCGATCGAGCAGGCAAGCGAACTCGCGGCGAAGACCGGCGCGGAATTGATTGCACTTGCCGTGTTCGAGAAGGGGGGCGTCGGGGCCCGGGATATCGAGGCATTCGCCCGTTCCGAGGACATCGACGTGGTGGAAGCCGAAACGGTCCTTATCAAGAACGCCAACGCTGTGCTCGATCGCTGTCGCAATATTGCGGACCGGTGGGGCGTCATTGGCTACCGCCAAGAATGCCTTGAGGCAGGAAGACACGGCTCAAGCCATCATTGGGGCCGCACGCCACCACGACGTCGATCTGATCGTCGTCGGCACCGGCGATCGCTCCGGCCTGCCAGGTCTGCTGCTCGGCAGCGTGTCGCATAAAGTGGCGAGCGACGCGCCGTGTTCGGTGCTGATTGCCCGCGCCCGAAATCGCGCGACGGGCAGTTAGCGGGCGGCAATTATGCCGTACGCTTCGCTGGATGACCTGCCGCCACTGGTGCGCAGGCTACCGTGGCATGCACGCGAGATTTTTAGGGCGGCGTTCAACGCGGCCTGGAACTCCTACGCCGACCGCGGGCCAGAGGCACAGGAGGAGATCGCACATCGCATCGCCTGGGCGGCCGTCAAGAAGCGCTACCGCAAAATTGGCGGTTTTTGGACAGCGAAGCAGAACATGCCGAGTGAACCGTGAGCCCGTTGACCTAAATCAGTGCCGCGTCACGGCATTTCCAGCATCGTTTGTCATATGGACCGCATCGAACTTTTAAAGGCCAGACTCATCCTCTACCGCCGATATCTTAGCGAAGGCGTCGACGGTGATCTGGCTAGAGCTTACCTCTGGCTGATCCGCAAAGACGAATTCGAGATCGCGACCATCGCTAAGAGTCGTAAAGAGGAAGCCGATACGAAAGGGGCCGGATCGGAGCGTCCGGAACAACCGCCGGATGATCGTGGCAGCGATGTACTCTGATCGGCGCGTGCGATCGAACGCATCGAGGGATAAAACGCCTACGTGCTGGGCGCGCGTTTTTGCGAGTGAACTGCATGCTAGCCGC
>DATJSH010000007.1:0-5405 GCA_035504235.1 Allostellaceae bacterium
AGGGGTTCCGCGACTTCATCGAATACAATGTCGAGGCTGAGGCGCTGGGTTTTCGCGGCACCTTTGTCGTCGAGCATCATTTCACCGGCTACGGCCAGGTGTCGGCGACCCTCAACCTCTTGACCTGGCTCGGCGCCCGCACCACGACCCTGCGGCTTGGCACCGCGGTCATCGTGCTGCCCTGGCACAACCCCGTCCTGCTCGCCGAGCAGGCGGCGACGCTCGATCTGCTGTCGGGCGGCCGGCTCGATTTCGGCATCGGCAGCGGCTATCGCTACAACGAGTTCAAGGGCTTCTGCGTCGAAATGGACGAGGCCGGCGCACGCTTTGACGAATGCCTCGGCGTGCTGGTCAAATCCTGGACCTCGAACCAGCCCTTCTCGCACCGCGGCAAGTACTGGGCCTTCGACAATGTCGTTGTCGAGCCGCCGACCGCGCAGCGCCCGCACCCGCCGATCTGGATGGGCGCCGGCGGCGAGTCCTCGGTCCGTCGCGTCGCCGAGAAGGGCTACAATCTGCTCTTGGGCCAATACGCTCAGCCCGCCGATGTCGCCAAATCGATCGCCGCCTACCGTGCGGCCGTCGAAGCGCAGGGAAGGCGCTACGACCCGATGTCGGTCGGCGTCACCCGCGCCTTCTTTGTCTGCGACAAGGAGGAAGATCGCGAAGCCGCGCTCGAGCGCCGGCTCGCCAATCGTGTGCGGCAATTGAAGCTTGCGACGCGGCCCGACGGCACCGTGCATGGCGGACCCGACCGCGCGACCGGCGACCCTGACGTGATCAACCGCGGCAGCGCGATGTACGGCAATCCCGATCAGATCGCGCTAAAATTGGACGAGTTGCGCGACGCCGGGGTCGGCTACGTGCTGGTCAATGGCGGCGGATCGGGCGGCGGCGAGCGCGGCCGCGTCTCGATGCGCCGGTTTGCGCGTGAGGTGATGCCGCTGTTCACGGGCGATGCGCCGGCCAAGGCCGCCGAATAAGGGGAAGGCACATGAAAATCCATAACCTCTACACCGACGAAAAGGGCGAGTCGCATTTTCGCGACATCGAGATCGATTGGGCAGAGGAACGCAGAGGCAGCAAATTGTCGAAGAAGCTCCCGGCGACCGGCGTGATCTTTCGCGAAACGCAAGCCGAGCACAACATCACCTGGCACCCGGCGCCGCGGCGCCAATACATCGTCAATCTCGACGCCGGGGTGAAGATCACCGCGAGCGACGGCGAAAGCCGGTTTATCGCCCAGGGCGAGGTCATCCTGGTCGAGGACACGCACGGCAAAGGCCACCTCTCCGACCATGTCGAGAACAAGATCCGCCACTCGATTTTCATCCCGATCGAATAAATCCATTCGCCGCGTCCGGCAGGACGTCCGTCACCCTGGCAGGAGGGGTCGACACGCATCAGCCCGCGCCTCCACAAAGCCGCGATGCGCACGTTACCGTAAAGTAAATTATCATGACGACAACGTAACCGTAAAGTAAATTATCATGACGACAACGTAACCGAATTGTACAAAAACCTCGTCAGGCTATTAAAAAGATCGGCTTTCCGGCATTCGAAGCATTTTCTTAAATAACCGGAACCCTATAAGGCGGGCTTGCGTTCTCTTCTCAGATCGATAGCTTGAGGAGAACGGTGATGGTCTGTGCGCAATTTATCAAACGATCCGGTCGTGCGGCTGTTGCTGCCGCGGCTATTTTGGCCACTGTCAGCATTGGCATGCCGCGGCAGGCCGAAGCGCTCGGCACCGGCGCCGCGGTTGGAATCGGCCTGGGCGCCCTTGCGGTTGGCACCGCGATCGGCGCGTCGCAGGCCCCGTATGGGTATTACGGATACGGCTATCCGCCGCCACCGGCCTATTACGGTCCGGGACCGGGCTACTACGGCTACGGCTACTAATTAGGCCAGCCAAGGAGGCTGGGCGAGCGAAACTCGCCCAGCCTTTTTGCGTTCTCGCATCGGGAAAGCGTCCTGTAAGATCACGCGGTGAGCCCTCTCGAAGATCGTGCGGCGATCCACGATCTCTTCACCCGCTATTGCTGCGCCCTCGACAACGGCGAGGTCGAAACCGTCGTCGCTGCTTTACTACGGACGCCGTGCTCAGAAGCCCGGTCGTCGACATCAGGGGAGCTGACGAAATCCGTGCCTTTGCCGGCCGCTTCGCGGCGCAGCGCGAGGCCGGCGCGCAATTTCGCCACCTGGTGACCAACATCGCCGTCACGGTCGATGGTGGCCGCGCAACGGCAACAGCCTATCTGCTGGTGCTCATCTCCCAGGGCGGCGGCCACCGTACCTTGCCGCCCGGTCGCTACGAATGCGAGCTGGTAAAGGAAGGCGGCCGATGGGTGTTCAGCCGCCGCACCGTCTTCCACGACCATGCCTATGCGCTGGACGGCATCGGCAAGCCTTAGCGTGCGCCGCGGCCACTACCCCGGCGGCACTACTCCTGCGGCCGATGCCGTTTCACCGCCTCGGGATTGGTCGAGTCGGCGCCCATATAGACGCCGCGCTCCCAGATGCGCTTCAACGGGTCGCTGACTTTGAGCTGCATGCGGCCGACATGCTGCACCTCGATCTCAACTGTCTCGCCGTCCTGAAGCGCGCCGAGCCCCTCATGGTTGGTGCCGCAGGCGATCACGTCACCCGTGTTGAGCGTCATTACGGTCGAGGCGAACTCGACGAGTTCGGGCACCCGGTGCTCCATGTCGTCGGTGTTGTAGTTGTGGCGCAGCTGGCCGTCGTTCCAGAACCGCACGATCACATCGTTCGGGTCGGGGATTTCATCCGCCGTCGTGATGCACGGCCCGATCGGCGCGAAGGTATCGAAGGACTTGCCGAGCCAGCTTCCGGCCTTCCACGTGCGTCTTCCTTCACCGCGCGCCGACACGTCGATGAGGCCGGTATAGCCGAACACCGCGCTCTGCCAGTCCTTCTGCGCCACTTCCTTGGCCGGCCCCTTGATCACCAGCGCCAGCTCGGCCTCGTGCATGAAAATCCACGGCTCGGTCATATTTGGCAGCACGATCGTGTCGCCCGGGCCGACCACCGCCTCGGGGTTCTTCAAAAACATGTTGAGCGCCCGCGCCTCGCGCTGTGCGTGCTCCCAATAATTGGCGATGCAGCAGAGGATTTTCCCCGGCCGCGGCAGCGGTGCGCGCAGCCGCACCGAGTGCGGCGGGACGTATTCGCCTTCGACCGCCAGCCGCTCCAATTGCGGGCGCAGCCGTTCGAAATGATCGATGATCCACTGCATCGTCAGCTGCGGCGTGTGTTGATGTTCGACAAGCGGCGCGAGGCTGACGAGGCCGCGATCGGTCAACAGGCCCGGCACCGGCTCGTCGTGCCCCGCGCCCTGGAAAAGCACCAGCTTCATCGCGCCCTCCCTTGTCGTCGGCCGCATTGTGATAGTATCGCGAGGATGAGCAAGGCCTTCGTCAAGGAAGACGCGGACGACGACGAAGCGCTGCCGGACGAGCCGGTGCCGCTTCCCGCCGGCGCGAAAAACTACATTACGCCCGGCGGCTTTCGCCGCATGCAGGACGAGCTGAAGCACCTGCAATCGACCGAACGGCCGCGCGTCGTCGATATCGTCGCCTGGGCGGCCGGCAATGGCGATCGCTCGGAAAACGGCGACTACATCTATGGCAAGCAGCGCCTGCGCGAGATCGACCGGCGCTGCCGGTTCCTCGCGAAGCGGCTCGAGATCGCCGAGGTGGTCGACCCCGCACGCCAGCGGCATCTTGACCGCGTGTTTTTCGGCGCCACCGTCACCTACGCGACCAAAGAAGGTGACGAGCGCACGGTCACCATTGTCGGGGTCGACGAGGTCGATGCCGACAACGGCCGCGTCTCATGGGTGTCGCCGATCGCCCGCGCGCTGATGAAGGCGCGGGAAGGCGATGTCGTCGAGTTACGCACCCCGCACGGGGTCGAGGCGATCGAGGTGGTCGAGATCAGGTACGGGGCTAATGCGAAAACCTAGTGCTGTAACTTGAATAGCCCCGAGAATATTGGCCATTTGTCAATGGCTGCCAGAATGGCAGACAGCGCCCCAAGAGCAAGCGTAACCGACGCGGCGGCTAACAAACCTGTAATCAGTTGATTCAGCAGTGTGCCGCCAGGCCCAGTGCCGCGATCGGCATGGCCTTTGAACTCGTCAGGATTTTCATCCCTATATCGCTGATAATCCACCTCCGCGTGATTTGGATAACGAGCCATGATCTCGCTGTGCGTATTCACAAATATCATTAGGTCCTGACGGTTCTGAATATTGCTGTAGAGGGCTTTGCGCCGTAATGCAGAAATATCAAAACCGCAACTTTCCATTCTTTCCGCATATACCCCGTCTTTGAATGCATATTGGAAAATAGTCGTTGCCAACAATGCAATTGAAGCGAGGATCGTAAAAAGCGTGAGCATTACGGTAGCGTTTTCCCCGGCCTTGACTGTGGCCAAAACGACGGAAAGAAAAATGACAGTAATGTTCGCGACGGCGTTGAGGATTGTTACGAGCGCGTCACGCCGGCTAAGTCGCTTGGCTGCATTAAACCTTGAGCCGGAGGTCACCTTGAGGCGCCAGAGGAAATCCTCCTTGTGAGCTTCAAGAGTAGCGTCTGCAGTTTCAACTGGCTCGACGACCGCCCGGAGTCGGGCATCGGATTTGCTGTCCATTGGTATCGTTTCCGTTCCTCCGTTCCCCACTCAGCAGCACATCCTGTCACTCGCCCCGCGGGCAGGTTTTATTCTAACAATGATTTTCCAGAAGCCCGTTCTGCGTCAACGGTGGGGCTGTGGCGCCGCTTATGTTGCTGGAATGGTCCAGGAAGATGACGTTAAAATCGCCGCAATTGGTGGCTACCTTCCTCTTATGCCCATCGGAGGAAAAGTGGGGAGCAGAACTGAATGCCGATGACAGAACGGTAAACAGGAGGGTGCCACCTCCTGTTATTTTCATCGAGAACAGGAGGATAACAGGAGGTGCGCCTCCTGTTATTGGAGCAGCGAAAATCAGGGCCGAACCCCGGCCTGTGGCCCCTGCGTTCTCGGCATGCCGCCCCGCCGATCTGGCGGTTGACAGGATTTGCTCGTCGAGAGCGACAATAAGCCAGGCTTAGGGAGGCGTTCGCCATGCTCCAAATTCGCAAGATGGGTCCGCAAATCGGCGTCGAGATCACCGGCATCGACGTCAAGACGATGACCGAAGACGAGTGGCGGCAGATCTATCAGGCTTGGCTCGACCACAACGTGATGTGCGTGCGCGGCCAGGACCTGACGATCCCCGATTTCATCCGCTATTCCGAGCGCTTCGGCCCGGTGACGCCGCACCCGTCGAAATCGACCCGCCACCCCGAGCACCCCAAGATCACCATGCTCGGCATCAACAAGTACGACGCCGAGGGCAA
>DATJSH010000008.1:0-5397 GCA_035504235.1 Allostellaceae bacterium
TCAGCTCTTGCACCCAGAGCCGCACCTCGCCGCTCAACCTCGCCGAATATCTCGGCATGTCGCCCAGCTATATCGACGGCACGATCATCGGCGGCTCGTCCTTTATGTTCCACATCCAGCACGCGATGGCGGCGCTGCAGCTGGGGCTGTGCGAGGTCTGCGTCATCGCTTATGGCTCGACGCAGCGCAGCATCGGCCGCCAAAACGCATCGGTGCGCGAGATCAACCCCTACGAGACACCCTACCGGCCGTTTCTGCCGTCGACCGCCTATGCGCTGGCCGCCTCGCGCCACATGCACGAATTCGGCACCACCCGCGAGCAGATGGCCGAGGTCGCGGTCGCCGCGCGGCAATGGGCGCTCAAGAACCCGGTCGCCTGGGAGAAAAACCCGCTGACGGTCCAGGAGGTTCTGGGCGCGCGGATGGTGAGCTATCCGTTCACAGTGCGCGACATCTGTCTGGTGAGCGATGGCGGCGGCGCCATCGTGCTGGTCGGCCGGGAACGGGCCAAATCGCTCAAGAAAAAGCCGGTCTACGTGCTGGGGCAAGGTCAGCACATCACTCATGCCAACATCTCGTCGATGCCCGACCTGACCGTCACCGGCGCGCTCGAAAGCGGCCGGCAGGCCTATGCGATGGCCGGCCTCGCGGCGAAGGACATCGACGTGCTCGAGCTCTACGACGCCTTTACGATCAACACGATCCTGTTTTTGGAAGACCTCGGCTTCTGCAACAAGGGCGAGGGCGGCAGTTTCGTGACCGGCGGCCGTATCGCCCCCGGCGGCTCGCTGCCGGTCAACACCAATGGCGGGGGGCTCAGCTATTGCCACCCCGGCATGTACGGCCTGTTTCTCCTGATCGAAGCCGTCCGCCAGCTGCGCGGTGAATGCGCCGACCGTCAGGTCAAGGGCGCCGAAACCGCCATCGCCCACGGCAATGGTGGCGTGCTGTCATCGCAATCGACCGTCATCTTGGGGAGCGAGGCGACCCTATAATTTTCACACTGAGGCAGTGAGAGGTTGATGACGTGGCGGCCACCACCCAAAACGACCCCCTGACTGAAAAAATCATTGGCTTCGCCACAGAAGTCCATCGTCTCCTCGGCCCGGGCTTGTTGGAATCTGCGTACGAGGAATGCCTCTGCCACGAGCTTGGGCAAGCCGCGATGGTATATCGGCGTCAGGTTCCGTTGCCGGTGGTCTATAAATTGGTCCGCCTCGACTGCGGATACCGCATGGACGTGGTTGTCGAAAACCGGGTGATCGTCGAGCTAAAAGCGGTTGAACGGCTATTGCCGATCCACGAGGCCCAGATGTTCACCTATCTCAAGCCGAGCGGCATACCCACGGGTCTCCTGCTAAACTTCAATACCCCGGCATTGAAAGACGGCGTGAGGCGGCTCGCGCTTCATCTCTAACTCACTGTCTCCCTCATTGTGAATTCAAAGGAGTCTAAAATGGCCGAAGGCGAGCTGGTCCGCTTTGAGAAGGACGGCGAGATCGGGATCATCACCGTCGACAACCCGCCGGTGAACGCGCTGTCGCCGGGAGTGCCGCAGGGCATCGTTGACGCGCTCGACAAGGGCAACGCCGACCCGCAGGTCCGGGCGATGGTGCTGATCGGCGCGGGCCGCAGCTTTATCGCCGGGGCCGATATCCGCCAGTTCGGCAAGGCCAACGCCGCGCCGCCGCCGACCCGCCGCCACTACGACGTGATGGATCAGAGCCCGAAACCGGTGGTCGCCGCGATCCACGGCTATGCGCTCGGCGGCGGGCTCGAGACCGCGCTTGCCTGCCACTACCGGGTCGCGGTGCCGAGCGCCAAGGTCGGGCTGCCCGAGGTGCTGATCGGCATCCTTCCCGGTGCTGGCGGCACGCAACGCCTGCCGCGCCTCATCGGCCCCAAGGCGGCGCTTGAGATGATCACCTCCGGCCGGCACGTCCCGGCCGAGGAGGCGGCGAAGCTCGGGATCATCGACGAGGTCGCGCCGGAAGGTAAGCTCAAGGAAGCCGCGGTCGCCTTCGCCCGCAAGATCGCCGGCAAGACGCCGCTGCCGGTCATCCGCAACCGCGATGAAAAGCTCGCCGAGGGCACGCCGGCGCTGTTCGACGGCATGCGCAAATCGATCGCCCGCCGCGCCCGCAACCAGCGCGCGCCCTATGCCTGCATCGAGGCGGTCGAGGCGGCGGTGAAGCTGCCCTTCGACGAGGGCGCCGCGCTCGAACGCAAGCTCTTTGACGAGCAGGTCAATTCCGAGGAGGCGAAGGCGCTGCGCTACGCGTTCTTCGCCGAGCGCGAGGCGTCGAAGATCCCGTTCATCCCGGCCGACACCAAATTGCGGCCGACCGACCACCCGGCCGTGGTCGGCGCCGGCACGATGGGCGGCGGCATCGCGATGTCGTTCGCCGATAACGGCTATGACGTGAAGATCACCGACGCGACCCCGGAAGCGCTCGACCGCGGCCTGGCGCGGATCAAGTCGAACTACGAAACCAGCGTCAAACGCGGCAGCCTGGCGCAGGACGAATACGAGCGCCGCTTTGCCCGTATCCACCCGGTGCCGGGCATCGACGACCTCCACGATTGCGATGTGGTGATCGAGGCCGTGTTCGAGCAGATCGACGTGAAGAAGGACGTGTGGGAGAAGCTCGACGGGGTGATGCCGCAGGGCGCGCTGCTCTACAGCAATACCTCGGGCATCGACATCGACATCATGGCGAACGCCACCAAGCGGCCGCAGGATGTCGCTGGCACGCATTTCTTCGCGCCCGCCAACGTCATGAAATTGTTCGAGGTGGTGAAGGGCACCAAGTCGGCCAACGACGTGCTCGCGACCGCGATGGCCTTGGGGCGCAAGATCGGCAAGGTGTCGGGCCTCGCCGGCAACGGCGACGGCTTCCTCGCCAACCGCAGCCGCGCGCCGTTCGGCATGGAAATGAGCATCCTCGTCGAGGAAGGCGCGCTGCCCGAGCAGATCGACAAGGTCATGGTCGATTACGGCTACCCGGTTGGCCCCTTTGTCGTCTCCGACATCTCGGGGCTCGATATCGGCTACGACACGCGCAAGCGCCGCGCCGCGCAAATCCCGAACTATCGCAAATCGCCGATCTCCGACCGCATCGTCGAGGCTGGCCGGCTCGGGCTCAAGACCAATGCCGGCTGGTACAAATATGCGCCTGGGGACCGCACCCCGCAGATCGACCCCGAGGTCCACAAGATCATCAAGGACACCGCGGCCGAATTCGGCTTTCCGCAGCGCGAATTTTCCGACGACGAAATCCTCAAGCGGCTTCTGTTCGCCTCGGTCAACGAAGCGTGCAAGATCCTCGAAGAGGGTTGCGCGCTCAGGGCCAGCGATGTCGATGTGATGTGGCTGCACGGCTTCGGCTTCCCGCGCTATCGTGGCGGCCTGATGTATTGGGCCGACACGATCGGCGTGCAGGAGGTCTATAAGCAGATCGCTTCGTGGCACCAGCAATTTGGCGACCGCTGGCGCCCGTCCGATTACCTGCGCGACCTCGCCGCCGCCGGCACCCCGCTGAAGGAAGCCAAGGCGCAAAAGGCGATGCCTTAGCTGTCGTCATCGTCATTGCGAGGAGCGCCGCGACGAAGCAATCTCGTGCGAATAGAGAGCGGCGCGAGATTGCTTTCCCCGGCTTTCGCCGGGGTCGCAATGACAGCGGAGGACGGAGGGGCTGATGACCCGACAGGAACTCGATGCGGCGCTGGCCCGGTTGGGGCTCGACGTGCCGGACAAGGAGCGCGCCGACATCCTCGCGGCGGCGCCGCTTTACGAGGAGATGGCGCGGCTCGTCAAAAAACCGCGCGCGGTCGGCGCTGAGCCGGCGCACACGCCCGCCTTCCCGAAAGGATGAGGCGATGGTTCCGGATTTCCTCACCATTGCCGAGGCGGCGCGGCTGATCGAGAAGAAAGAGCTGTCGCCGGTCGAGCTCACCGAAAGCCGGCTCGCCCGCATCGAAAAACTCGACGGCCGGCTCCACAGCTTTATTCGCGTGCTGGCCGACGAGGCGCATGCCGCCGCGCGCACCGCCGAGAGCGAGATCATGGCCGGCCGTTACAAGGGGCCGCTGCACGGCATCCCGATCGGCCTCAAGGACATCTACGAGACCAAGGGCGTCCCGACCACCGGCCACTCCAAGGTCATGCAGGATCACGTGCCGGCGGCGGATGGGTTCACCGTCGCGCGGCTTAAGGATGCCGGCGGCATCGTCATGGGCAAGCTGGCGACGCATGAGTTTGCCTTTGGCGGGCCGAGCTTCGACCTGCCCTGGCCGCCGGCGCGCAATCCGTGGGACACGACGCGGTTCACCGGCGGCTCGTCGAGCGGCACCGGCGCCGCGGTGCCGGCGGGTCTGGTGCTCGGCGGCACCGGCAGCGACACCGGCGGCTCGATCCGCGGCCCCGGCGCTTATTGCGGCATTGCCGGCATCAAGCCGACCTACGGGCTCTGCAGCCGCGCCGGCATCCTGCCGCTCGCCTTCTCGCTCGACCATGCCGGCCCCATGGCGTGGACCGCCGAGGATTGCGCGATCATGCTGCAGGCGATGGCCGGACACGACCCGGCCGACCCGGCGAGCGCCAGCCAGCCGATCCCCGATTACCGCAAGGCGCTGACCGGCGACGTCAAAGGCCTCAAGATCGGCCTCATCCGCCATTTCTACACGACCGACAACGAGGCCAACGCCGCGACCCGCGACGCCATCGACGCCGCCGCGAAGCAGTACGAGCAGATGGGCGCCTCGGTGCGCGAGATAACACTGTCGCCACTGGCCGAATGGGCGTCGTGCGGCGTGCTCATCATGATGTGCGAGGCCTATGCGATCCACGAGGCCAACCTCAAGACGCGCTTTACCGATTTCGGAGAGATTTTCCGCGACCGCATGGCGCTGGCCGGGCTGTGGACGGCGGCCGATTATGTGCAGGCGGTGCGCCGGCGGCGTGAGCTGGTCGACGAGCTCGACCGGGCGATGTCAAACCTCGATCTGGTGATGACCGCCGCCGCGCCGACCGAGGCGCCAAAGATCGACGAGGTACCGAAATTCGCGATCATGGAGCGCCCATCGCTGACCATGCCGTTCAACGTCACCGGTACGCCGGCGATGTCGGTGTGCTGCGGCTTTACCGACGCTGGTCTGCCGCTATCGTTCCAGATCGTCGGCAAGCGCTTCGATGACGCGACCGTCCTGCGTGCGGCCGACGCCTATGAGCGCGCGACACCGTGGCGGGGGCGGCGACCGGCGCTGTGACCTCGTCTATCGCGCGCCCGCGTACTCGACCTGGGCGAACAGATACGGCACCCGGTTCGGCTGCACCTGCTGCAGATAGGAAACCTGCGGGGGGTTGCAGTCCCAGGCGCCGTTGTCGTCCTGCGAGAC
>DATJSH010000009.1:0-14951 GCA_035504235.1 Allostellaceae bacterium
GGCGCCGGGCCGGCCTGGGTCGAAACCGACCGTCACTGATCGGCGCAAAGGCGACTTCATTTTGCCGAATAGAAACAGACCGCTCAGCGCACCGCCGCGATGGCACGGTCGATTCCTTTGATCGACTGCAGATTGATCGTGCATTCGGAGCCGTCGGCTTTCCAGGCACCCGAGACTGAGAGGGCGCATGGGCCTCACACCAAATGCGTCCGCGCGGTTCGCCGGACAAGTCATGTTAGCACCGATCAATCCCTCGGCCTATCGCCTGGAAGCCGGCACTCGCCATAAGGAGAGGCTGTCGCCTGCGGTAGCCCTTTCAGTCGCGATCCTTACGGTCGACCGCTGGCGGCGCCGGCATGCGCTCGTGTTCACGGTGATATTGGTGGAGCCAGGGGGAGTCGAACCCCCGACCTCTTGAATGCCATTCAAGCGCTCTCCCAACTGAGCTATGGCCCCCGGCGTGCCTTCGGCGCGCGGAAATCAGAAGTCGGGAAATCAGAAATCAGAATGTTACAGGCGCAAACTCCGAATTCAACTCCTAAATTCCGATTTCTGATTTCCGAGTTCCGACTTCTGAGAACGAAGAGGAAGGCATTAGCCTTCCTCTTCGTTCTCGATATCGCCGCCGATAATATCGGTGACGTCGGCGTCTTCTTCCTCCTGCTCCTCGATGAACGCGGCGTCGTCGAGGCTCTCGTCCATCTCGACCTCCTCGTCCTCGATCTCGGCCTCGGCGGGCTCGCCCGGCTTCTTCGCGGCGGCGCCGGCCGTCTCGGCGTCGGCCTCTTCGAGGGAGACGAACTCGGCCTCGGCCGGCTCGGGCGCGGCTACTTCCTCGGCCACCGGCGCCGGTCGGGCGGCTACGGGTTCCGGACGTGCGCGCGATACCGCTACCTCCACCGGCACGACCTTGCCGGTATAGGGCGAGATCACCGGGTCCTTGTTGAGGTCATAAAACTTGCGTCCGGTCTCGGGGCAGACGCGCTTGGTGCCTAGTTCGGACTTGGCCATGGCTGGACCTTGATGTGGCGGATTGTCGGAATTGGCGCTTCACTTGGCGAGCCGGGCTGCGCCTGTCAATAGCAGTTAGCGGATGGCCGACAGAGCACGGGGACGATTGGACCGCGGACGAAGGGGCCGGCGCTTCACCTCACCCGGTGGACAGCCAGGTCACATGCGCGATCGGCCCGGCCGTGCTAGAAGCCGCGCGCTGGACTTTATCATGGACACGTTCACCCAACCCACCCCACTCACCGCCCGTCGCAACGGTCCGCTCAAGGGCCGCGCGCGGGTGCCGGGGGACAAGTCGATCTCGATCCGGGCGCTCATCGTGGGCGCGCTCACGGTAGGCGAGACGCGGATCGCGGGACTGCTTGAAGGCGAGGACGTGCTACACACCGCGGCGGCGCTACGCGCGTTGGGCGGCCGGCTCGAACGGCTGGGCGGCGGAGAGTGGCGGGTGCGCGGCGTCGGCGTCGGCGGCTTTGCGACCCCGGCCCAACCGCTCGACTTCGGCAATTCCGGAACCGGCAGCCGGCTGGTGTTCGGCGCGGTGGCCGGCTGCCCCATCACCGCGGTCTTCGACGGCGACGCGTCCTTGCGCAAGCGCCCCATGCGCCGCATTCTCGACCCGCTGGAATTGATGGGCGCGCGCGTCCTCGAACAGGCGGGAGGCGGCCGGCTGCCGCTGAAGCTGAAAGGCGCGACCGATCCGGTTCCGATCGAATACGAATCGCCGGTGCCGTCGGCGCAACTGAAATCGGCGACGCTGCTGGCGGGGCTTTCAGCGCCGGGCGAAACTGTGGTGATAGAGCGCGAAGCAACGCGCGATCATACCGAAAAGATGCTCGCCCATTTCGGCGCTGATGTGCGCGTTGAAGCGGCCGGCGAAAGCGGCCGCCGCATCACGCTCGTCGGCCAGCCGGAGCTTGCGCCGGCGCCGATCGTGGTGCCGGCCGATCCGTCCTCGGCGGCGTTCCCGCTGGTTGCGGCGCTGATCACGCCCGGCTCGGATGTCGTGCTCGAAGGCGTGATGATGAATCCGCTGCGCACCGGCCTCCTCACCACGCTGGCCGAGATGGGCGCCGCGGTCGAGCGGCTCGATGCGCGCAACGAGGGCGGCGAGGAGGTCGCCGACCTTTTGGTGCGCGGGACAAGAACGCTGCGCGGCGTCGAGGTGCCGGCCGCGCGCGCGCCGTCGATGATCGACGAATATCCGGTGCTGGCGGTGGCCGCTTCGTTCGCCGACGGCGAAACGATCATGCGCGGGCTCAAGGAGCTGCGGGTGAAGGAATCCGATCGGCTCGCCGCTACCTTGGCGCTCCTTCGGGAAAACGGCGTCGCGGCCGAGATCGATGGCGACGATCTGATCGTGCAGGGCAGGGGAAGCGCGGGCGGCGGCGGCCGCGTCGCCACCCACATGGATCACCGCATCGCCATGGCGGCTTTGGTCATGGGGCTGGCGAGCGAGCGGCCGGTCACGATCGACGACGGCTCCTTCATCGCCACCAGCTTTCCGGGCTTCGTGGAGCTGATGCGGGGTTTGGGGGCGGAGCTGGGATGAGTGAGGTGACTCACTCAAGCTACCTCCCCCTGAAACGGGGAGGTCGGCGTGCGCAGCACGCCGGGTGGGGGTCAACGCGCTCGTCTTTTATATGGACGCCTCCCCGGATCGCCTCCGGCGATCCTACCCTCCCCTTTGAGGGGAGGGAAATGAGAACGCGATGATCATCGCCATCGACGGACCGGCGGCATCGGGAAAGGGCACGATCGCCCGGCAGATAGCCCACGTGTATGGGCTGCATCACCTGGACACCGGCTTGCTTTATCGTGCGGTCGCCAAGGCGGTGCTCGATGCCGGTTACGCGCCCGACGACGTCGAACACGCGATCGCGGCGGCCGCGGCGCTCGATCCGCAAAAGTTCGACGAAACGGCGCTGAAGAACCAGAAAATCACCGAGGCGGCGTCGGTGGTGGCGGCCATCCCGCAGGTGCGTGAAGCGTTGATGAATTATCAGCGCGCGTTCGCCACGCGCCCGCCCGGCGCCGTGCTCGACGGCCGCGACATCGGCACCGTGATCGCGCCCGGCGCCGACGTGAAGCTGTTCGTGGTGGCCACCCCGGAAGTGCGCGCCCAACGCCGCGTGCTTGAACTCAAACGCCGCGGCGAGGAGGCGACCGAGGAGGAGGTGTTGGCAGATCTCATCCGCCGCGATGAACGCGATTCGCGGCGCACTGCCGCCCCGCTGGTGCAGGCACCCGACGCGCACTTGCTCGATACCACGCATTTGGGTATAGACGCCGCATTCCGGGCCGCCGTCGCCATCATCGAGGCCGTCCGAACGGGCCGAAGGCGCGGATAAAGCGCTTTCGTCAGCGGAGGTAAGCCCGTTCGCCACCTTGCAGGCGCGTACCGGACGGCAAATTTACTTCCCATCGTGTGGTTGCCAGCCCCAACCGCCGGACCGCCGGCGGCTGTCGCACGTTCGGGACCGATTTTCATCCAATGGGGCGAGGAGTGTTGAATGGCTCAAGTTGCCGCTGCTCAGACCGCCGCGCCGTCGCGCGAGGATTTCGCCAAGCTGATCGACGAATCGTTCGCCGACGGCCATTTGCAGGAAGGCGCCGTCGTCAAGGGCACGGTCGTCGGCATCGAAAAGGACGTGGCTGTCATCGACGTCGGCCTGAAGACCGAGGGCCGCGTGGCGTTGCGCGAATTCGCCGGTCCCGGCCGCAACGCGGAGATCAAAGTCGGCGACACCGTCGAAGTCTATCTGGAGCGCGTCGAGAACGCGCTGGGCGAGGCGGTGCTGTCGCGCGACAAGGCCCGTCGCGAGGAAAGCTGGGGCAAGCTGGAAAAGGCGTTTCAGAATAACGAAAAGGTCAGCGGCATCATCTTCAACCAGGTCAAGGGCGGCTTCACCGTCGATCTCGACGGCGCCGTCGCCTTCCTGCCGCGCTCCCAGGTCGATATCCGCCCGGTCCGCGACGTCTCCCCGCTGATGAACAATCCGCAGCCGTTCCAGATTCTGAAAATGGATCGCCGTCGCGGCAATATCGTGGTGTCGCGCCGCACCGTGCTGGAAGAGACCCGTGCCGAGCAGCGCCAGGAACTGGTGCAGAATTTGGAAGAGGGTCAGGTCATCGACGGCGTGGTCAAGAACATCACCGATTACGGCGCCTTCGTCGACCTCGGCGGCATCGACGGGCTCCTGCACGTCACCGACATCGCCTGGCGGCGCGTCAATCACCCGTCCGAGATTCTCAATATCGGCCAGCAAGTGAAGGTGAAAATTATAAAGATCAATCACGAGACCCACCGTATCTCGCTGGGCATGAAGCAGTTGCTCGACGACCCGTGGCAGGGCATCGAGGCCAAATATCCGGTCGGCGCCAGGTTCAAGGGCCGCGTCACCAACATCACTGATTATGGCGCCTTCGTCGAACTCGAGCCCGGCATTGAGGGTTTGATCCACGTTTCGGAAATGTCGTGGACCAAGAAGAACGTGCACCCGGGCAAGATCGTCTCGACGTCGCAAGAAGTCGAGGTGCAAGTCCTCGAGGTCGATCCGGCCAAGCGGCGCATTTCGCTCGGCCTGAAGCAGACCATGCGCAATCCGTGGGAGGTGTTCGTCGAGAAATATCCGCCCGGCTCGATGGTCGAGGGCGAAGTGAAGAACAAGACCGAGTTCGGCCTGTTTCTCGGACTCGACGGTGACGTCGACGGCATGGTGCACCTGTCCGATCTGGACTGGAAACGGCCGGGCGAGCAGGTCATCGAGGAGTACAAGAAGGGCGATAAGGTCAGGGCGCAGGTGCTCGACGTCGACGTCGAGAAGGAGCGCATCTCGCTCGGGATCAAACAGCTCGCCGAGGGCGGCGCCGCGCCCGCCGAAACCGCGGCCGCGGGCGAGCTGAAGAAGGGCTCGGTCGTGACCTGCGAAGTGATGGATGTCAAAGAGGGCGGTATCGACGTCAAGATCGTCGGCACCGATTTCACCACCTTCATCAAACGCTCGGAACTGGCGCGCGACCGTTCCGAACAACGTCCGGAACGCTTCGCGGTCGGGCAGAAAGTGGACGGGCGCGTGGTACAGTTCGACCGCCGCACCCACAAGGTCACCGTCTCGATCAAAGCGTTGGAAGTGGCCGAGGAGAAGGAGGCGATCGCCCAATACGGCTCCTCGGATTCCGGGGCCACCTTGGGCGACATTCTCGGCACCGCGCTCCGCCGCAAGGGCGAGGAAGGCGAGAAGGAAGAAGAGAAAGAGTGATTTTTCTTACCGCCTCTCCACCGCGCGGGAGAGGTCGGCCCCCGGCTTGACCGGTGACCGGGTGAGGAAGCGTTGCAACAATTCTGAGCTTGGCCGCGAGGCCCCTTCACCCCGACCCTTTACCCCGCGAGCAGGGAGATGGAGTGGCGAGCGGAGCCCGAGGAGCAAAGGCAACGATGTCGCTTGATGCCGACCAGATCGTCGACCGTCGCCGCATGCGGCGCAAGCTAACCTTCTGGCGCGTGGTCGCCGTCGCGGTGATCGTGCTCGCCATCGGCGCCGCCGCGGCAGCGGTGAGCCGCCGCGGTCTCGTTACCGGCCCCTACATTGCGCGCGTCACCATTTCCGGGTTGATCCGCGACGACGCAGAACGGGTACGCCAACTCGATCGGCTAGCCCGCTCATCCGAGGCCAAGGCCGTCATTTTGCACATCGACTCGCCCGGCGGCACCACCGCCGGCTCCGAGCAATTGTTCGACGCGCTCGGCCGCGTGCGCGCCAAGAAGCCGATCGCCGTCGTGGTCGACAGCATGGCCGCGTCCGGCGCCTACATCACCGCGATCGCCGGCGATTACATCGTCGCCAAACAGACTTCACTGGTCGGCTCGATCGGCGTGCTCTTCGAATACCCGAATTTCACGGACCTGCTCGACAAGATCGGCGTCAAGGTCGAATCGATCAAATCGACGCCGCTGAAGGCGGCGCCAAGCGGTTTCGAGCCGACTAGCCCCGAAGCCCGCGCGGCGATCCAATCGATCATCATGGATTCGTATGCCTGGTTCAAAGGCCTGGTGCAGGACCGCCGCCACATGACCGATGCGCAGCTCGCCGCGGTCGATGACGGCCGCGTGTTCACCGGGCATCAGGGGCTGCCGCTCAAGCTCATCGACCAGATCGGCGATGAACAGACCGCCAAGACCTGGCTCGAGAAGCAAAAGAAGATCGGCGCAAACCTGCCGGTGCGCGATTATAACCTGCACAGCCGGTTCGACGAGTTGCCGTTCCTGCACGCGGCCGCCAGGGTGGCGCTCGCCGCCATGGGGCTCGACGGGTTGGCGCGCCGGCTCGGTGGGCTCGATTCGAGCGGTGCGCTCGAACCCTTCAACCTTGACGGTCTAATGGCGCTTTGGCAACCTGCCAGCGCGAACCAATGATGGAAACGGCAACAGCGTTCGCAAGCGACGCGAGGCGGCGAACAAGGCGGCGAACATGATCAAGTCCGAGCTCGTTCAACAAATTTCCGATCAGAACCCGCACCTCTACCAGCGCGATGTCGAGAACATCATAAACGCGATCCTCAACGAGATTATCGCGGCGATGGCGCGTGGCGACCGTGTCGAGCTGCGCGGCTTCGGCGCATTCTCGGTCAAGCAGCGCCCGGCGCGCACCGGCCGCAACCCCCGGACCGGCGCCCACGTCGAGGTTGATCAGAAATGCGTGCCGTTCTTCAAGACCGGCAAGGAAATGCGCGAACGGCTCAACCGCGAAGGCGAGGCCGCACCCTGACGTCCGCTCGCTCAAGCGCTAAAATACAACTCGTTTCCCGGATGCGGCGCGGCACCAAGTATTGCACCGCCGTTCCGGAATCGTAACGAGCACCGCGTTTGTGACGATCCCGGGTCTGCGGCGCATCATTGCGCTCCACTTCTTGCTGCGCCGCGCCCCGAAACAAGCATTGGAGCAAATCTTTGCTGCGCAAGACCGTCGCGGCACTGATCCTGGTGCCGCTTGCCGCCATTATCGTTGTGTTTGCGGTGGCCAACCGGCAGGTGGTGACCGTGTCGCTCGACCCGTTCAGCGCCAGCGCGTCGGTCGCCGCGCTGAGCCTGCCGCTGTTTGCGCTGATCATCGCGGTGCTCATCGTCGGCGTCATCGTCGGCGGCGTGGCGGCTTGGCCGCGGCAGCGGCAATGGCGGCGCAGGGCGCGCCGGCTCGAGCGCGAGGCCGGCGAACTGCGCGTCAAACTTGAGGCGCTGCAGGCCGCCGAGACCGAGCCGAGCATCATTCCGCGCGAGCAGGCGGCGCCGCCACGGCTCGGATTGCGGCCGCCGGCGGGCTGAAGAATTGATCGTCGCGAGACAACGTCCGCGTGGCAATGTAGAAAGGCACGGCTCGGTCGCCGAGGCGGCGCGGTTTGGCTAATAAGCATGTCGCTCATCGTGAAAATCTGCGGCCTTTCGACTACGGAGACGCTCGATGTCGCGCTTGAGGCCGGCGCCGACATGGTCGGTTTCGTCTTTTTTCCGTCCTCGCCGCGCAACGTGTCTCTGGGCACCGCACGCGCCCTCGGCGCGCGCGTAAAGGGGCGCGCCAAGAAGGTTGCCTTAACGGTCGATGCCGACGACGAGTCGCTTGCCAGGATCGTCGAGGGGCTCGGGCCCGATCTTCTGCAACTTCACGGTAATGAGTCGCCCGAACGGGTGGCCGAGATCAAGGCGCGGTTCAACCTTCCGACCATAAAGGCGCTCGCTGTTGAGGCGAAAGGCGACTTTGCTCGGATGAAAGACTATGCCTCGGCGGGAAGCGACTGGATTTTGTTTGATGCCAAGGCACCCGTTGATGCCACACGACCTGGCGGACTCGGTAGGCCCTTCGATTGGGCGTTGATAAGCGGCGCCATCCCGAATGTGCCGATCATGCTGTCGGGAGGCTTGAACGCTGATAACATCGAAGAGGCTCTGAGACTTACTCGCGTGCCGGCGGTAGACGTGTCTTCGGGCGTGGAGAGCGTTGCGGGAAAGAAGAACCCTGACAAAATCCGCGAATTCATTCGCATCGCCCGGCAAGCGCACATTCGCTTCTACCCGTATGAAGTTTTGAGCAATCCATGACCGTGCAGCAAAAACCCAATTCCTTCCGCGGCGGGCCCGACGAGCACGGCCATTTCGGCATCTACGGCGGACGCTTCGTCGCCGAGACGCTGATGCCGCTCATTCTGGAACTGGAAAAGGCATACGACGAGGCCAAGGCCGATCCGGCGTTTCAGAAAGACATGGACGGGTATCTGACGCACTATGTCGGCCGGCCGTCGCCGCTCTATTTCGCCGAGCGGCTGACGGCGCACTGCGGCGGCGCCAAAATCTACCTCAAACGCGAGGAGCTCAATCACACCGGCGCCCACAAGGTAAACAACGTGCTCGGCCAGATCCTGCTGGCGCGGCGCATGGGCAAGCAAAGAATCATCGCCGAGACCGGCGCCGGCATGCACGGCGTCGCCACCGCGACGTTGTGCGCGCGCTTCGGCCTCGAATGCATCGTCTACATGGGCGCGGTCGACGTCGAGCGACAGAAGGCCAACGTTTTCCGCATGAACATGCTCGGCGCCGAGGTGGTGCCGGTCGAGTCGGGCTCGAAGACGCTCAAGGACGCCATGAACGAGGCGTTGCGCGACTGGGTGACCAATGTGAGCTCGACGTTCTATTGCATCGGCACCGTCGCCGGTCCGCATCCTTATCCGATGATGGTGCGCGATTTTCAGTCGATCATCGGCCGCGAGACGCGCGAGCAGATACTCGCCGCCGAAGGCCGGCTGCCGGATGCCCTCATCGCCTGCATCGGCGGCGGTTCGAATGCGATGGGCCTGTTTCATCCGTTCCTCGACGAACCGAACATCGAGATCTACGGCGTCGAGGCGGCCGGTCGCGGACTTGATACCGGCCAGCACGCCGCCTCGATCGCCGGCGGCCGGCCGGGCGTGCTGCACGGCAACCGCACTTATCTCCTCATGAACGAGGATGGCCAGATCAACGAGGCGCATTCGATCTCGGCCGGGCTCGATTATCCGGGAATCGGTCCGGAGCACGCCTGGCTCAATGACGTCGGCCGCGTCACGTTCTTGTCGGCGACCGACGACGAGGCGCTCAATGCGTTTGCGCTGTTGTCGAAACTGGAAGGCATCATCCCGGCGCTCGAGCCCGCGCACGCCATCGCCAAGGTTCTGCAGCTCGCACCCGGGAAGCCGAAGGATCACCTGATGGTGGTCAATCTCTCCGGCCGCGGCGACAAGGACTTGGAGACCGTGGCGCGGCATCTGGAAAACCGATGACCACCCGCATCGATCGCCGCTTCGCCGAACTAAAAAAGGAAGGCCGCCCGGCGCTCGTCACCTTCACCATGGCGGGCGACCCGGATTGCGACACCGCGCTGGCGATCCTGAAAGCGCTGCCGGCCGCCGGCGCCGACGTGATCGAGCTGGGCATGCCGTTCACCGATCCGATGGCCGACGGGCCGGCGATCCAGGCCGCGGGCCTGCGCGCGCTCAAGGCCGGACAAGATATGAAAAAGACGTTGTCGCTGGTGCGCGAATTCCGCCGCGGCGACGACGCGACGCCGATCGTGCTGATGGGCTACTACAATCCGGTCTACGTCTACGGCAGCGAGCGCTTTCTCGCCGACGCCAAGGCGGCCGGCGTCGATGGGTTGATCGTCGTCGATCTGCCGCCCGAGGAAGACGCCGAGCTGTGCCTGCCCGCGCTCAAGGCGGGGCTCAACTTTATCCGCCTCGCCACCCCGACCACCGACGACAAGCGGCTGCCGGCAGTCCTCACCAACACGTCGGGCTTCGTCTATTACGTGTCAATCACCGGTATCACCGGTTCGGCCGCGCCTGACGCCGGCAAGGTGACGGATGCCGTCGCGCGCATCAAGCGCCACACCAGGCTGCCGGTCTGCGTCGGCTTTGGCGTACGCACGGCCGAGCAGGCGGCCGCACTCGCGCGTGGCGCCGACGGTGTCGTGGTCGGCTCCGCGCTGGTCGACGCGGTACGCAAGACTCTTGCGCCTGACGGCAAGGCGACATCAGCGACCGTGCCGGCCGTCATCGATCTGGTGCACGCGCTGGCACAAGGCGTGCGCGGCACGCGGCAGGTTTCTACGGCAAACGCCGGATAGGTCCCGGCAGCCGTGCTGCACAGCTGCGTGCGCGATCAATCCCCGTCCGGCACATCGGCGGGGGCGAGGGCCACCGTCGCCACTGCGGACCTTGTGGCGTGTCGGGTCGGTATGCGCAGCCCGGCCGCCGCCCTGGCGCGGCGGCGCGGCGAGATATCACGCGCCTTGAAGATCGCGCCGGCAAGCAGCGCATAGCTGAGCACGCCGATGGACGCCCAGAAGGCCAGGATGATGAGGCCGTTGTTGGTGACGGTATCGATCGCGTCCCAGCCGGCATGCAGCGCCGCGGCACTGAGCCAGCCGAACGGAATGAGGACATACGCCATGCCGGGCCGCAGTGCCGCGAGCCCGATGAAATAGCCGAACAGTCCGGCCCAGGCGGAATGTTCGGCGATATCGGGCAGGCCGCGTCCGAGCAACAAAACCAGGCCGTCGAATGCCTGCGAACCCGGATATTTCACCTGCTTCATCACGCCGGGCACGTATTGCAACAGCGTTTCGGCGACGAAGAAGCCGCTGCCCGAGGCGACGCCCATGACGATGCCGTCGAGCGGTTCGAACAGTCCGAAGCGCCGGCCGAAGCCGGTCAAAAATCGGCTCAGCCGGCCCGTGGTGGTGCGGCCCAGCGCGGTCATGCCGGCGCCGAACAGCGTCAGGGCAAGGAGCGGCAAGGCCTTGAAGCCCTCCTCGCAAAGCCCGGTTCCGAACCACCAGCCGGCAATGCGGACGGGAACGATGGTCGATTTCTGCCACTGCGCGGCCGGCAGCGCGTTGTAGAACAGCTTGTACCAGGCGGGCCAGATGCCGCTCGCCAAAGTCAGCAGCGTGAGCAGGCCGACCAGAGCCAGCAGCCATCCCGACCGCGGGCGCCCGCACATCTGGTTGATGTAGTAGTTGACCAGGAAGGCGATGTAGACGGCAAGCGTCACATAGACTTGCCAAGCTTCGTTGGTCTCGGTGTCGGTGCTGAACTTGAGCCCGGGAAGCGGCACCGCGATCAGCGTCAGGCCGACCAGGATGGTGGCGAAGATCGGCAGCAGATGCTCGCGCGACCACGCCGCGCGGCCGCCGAGGAACGGAAAGATCGTGCCGCGAGTGAGTTCAAGACGGCGCACTTCGGGCGGCAGCGGCGGCGGAGGAGCAGCCATGACAACACCGTTACGGACAGACGCCCGGCTTGGGGTGAAGGCAGCCGGGATTGAGCGTAGCGAAATCCGGGCCGCCGCTTGCAATGCTACGCCCGGACGCGGGGCCCGCGGGCCTTCAGCCGCGCTTTCTTCTCCGGCGACAGGATGGTGTCGAGCTTGAACAGCTTGCGCGCGGTCTCGCCCAGAATGTTCTTCTTCGCCTGCAGGCTCAGAAACGGCAGATCGTAGATCGTCGACGGCAGGTCCATGTCCCAGTGCGGATAGTCCGAGGCGTAGACCAGCTGCGTCTCTGCGGCGATCATCTTGAAGGTCTCTTCCAGCATGGTGCGGTTGCCGATCATCTCCATCGGCTGCGAGGTGTAGTACATCTCGCGCATGTAATCGGACGGCTTGCGCTTGAGCAGCGGCGCCTCGCTGGAGCGCATCATGTACTCGTTGTCGAGCCGCTGCATCAGGAACGGCACCCAGGCCAGCCCGCTCTCGATCCAGATCGACTTCAATCCCGGGAAGCGCTCGGGAATGCCGTTCACCACCCAGTTGGTCATGTGCACGATGTTGAACCAGGTGAAGCCGAGTGCGTGGCTGGCGATGAACCGGTTGGTGATGTTCATGCTCTGGTCGCCCCAATTGGTCGCCGCGTGGAAGGCGAGCGGCAGGCCGCGCTCCTCCAGCGCGCGGTAGAGCTTCATGTAGGCGTTGTTGTAGAGCGGCTTGTAGCGCACGGTGGTGACCAGAAAGCCGACCACGCCCTGGCGGCCGGAAAAGTCTTCCACCATCTTCAGCGCCGCGGCCGGATCGTTCATCGGCAGATAAAGCATGGAGACGATGCGCGGCTCCTGCGCCAAAATATGCTCGGTGAGCCAGCGGTTATAGGCGCGCGCGTATTGCACCTCGACCTCGACGATGGGATTGAGCCCGAGGCCGAGCATCGGGGTCGGGAACAGGCAGGCGACGTCGACGCCCATGGAGTCCATCCATCTGAGCGTGAGCGTGATGTCCTTGTGCCGGCCCGCGGGGACGACCTGCTCGCTGTTGCGATATTCGTAACGGGCAATGCGTCCGGCCATCTCCTGGAAGCCGCCGGTCGAGCGCAGCATCATCGTCTGCCCCTTGGTATAGACGAACTGATCGCGCAGCACCGGGTCTTCGATGTACTGGAAAATGTCCTTGAACGAGCCGGTCTCGTAATGATGCGAGTCGACGTCGACGATCATGAAGTCTTCGTAGCGCCGGTCCTCGGCCTGCTGCGCCGCGTGGGCGAGGTGGTCGGTGGTGTCGAATTTTTGCTGGCTGGGATCGCGGACGATGGGCGTCATCACGTTCATGGCTATTCCCTTTGGCTGGGCGGGAGTTTGGATTAGCGGGATTGCGGTACGTCAACGCGCTGATGCGGGGCGATGGTGTTTCCGGTCATCGCCTGCCACATCGACAACTCGAACAGCTGCACATTGAGCGCGTGCAGGAGATCGGTGGCGAGGATCATCGTATCGTCGATAGTGACCCCGCCCTTGTCGGGCGGCAGTGGCGTGCGCATGCCGTTCTCGGCCTTGGCGGCGTAGAGCCGGACCGCGCCGGCGAGGAGCGCGCGCAGGTCGGCGTCGGCGATTTGGTCGGGATCGCCGAACGCGGCGGCGAGCGCGTCGGCGGCGCGGGCGAGCGCATCGGCCGCGGCGGCCGGGCGGTCGAGCAGTTCAGATGACGACATAGATGCCTCCCTCGCGCGCCACCACCTCGTGGCGCTTGAGCCGGATTTTCGGGTCGGGCGCGCATTCGCCGGTTTTCAGCTTGTACTCCCAGCCGTGCCAGGGGCAGACGATGTGCGGTTCGTCCTCGTCGTAGGTCTGGCCGAGAAACGCTTTGTCGGCATCGAGAATGTCGACGACTTTGTTGCGGATGATGCCCTCGCAGGCCGGGCCGCCCTGATGCGCGCATTGATTGCGGTAGGCGTAATACGACCCGGCATGGCGGTAGATGCCGACCTCCGTGCGGTCCTGGCGCACGATGCGGACGTCGCCGTCCTTCATTTCCAGTTCGTTGCAGACGAACACCTGCGCCATGCTATCCTTCCTCGCCTCGATCGGTGTTTTGCGGCACTCTACTCCGGGCGCCGGCCAAGCGCCACAACGGGCGGTCGGCGCTGCTCCGGCGCCGCTGCATAGTGGCGCGCCCGGCCCTCTTGATCTCGGGCAACGAGCCGCCGCCCCGCGAGCGGCGGGAAGGCGCGCTCGCGGCACGGCGTTGAATCGGCAGTGCCGCGTCCACACATAAGCCCATCTAGCCTCGAGGGGAGAATTCATGGCCCGCGATCTCGCGCGCGACTGGATGTGGTCGGAAGCCTGCGAAATGCTGGCGCGCGCCGAACGCATGCACCGCGAGCTGTTTCGGCCGGCGGGCAGTGAGGCCCGGCAACCGGCCTGGGAGCCGCCGGTCGATATTCTGGAAACCGATCATGACCTGCTGGTGCTGGTAGCGCTGCCCGGCGTCGAAATGGACCACGCGCAGGCCGCGATCGAGGACGGCGATCTCGTTATTACCGGCACCCGCGTGCTGCCGGCCGAGCTGCGCACGGCGACCATCCACCGGCTCGAACTGCCGCAGGGCCGCTTTTACCGGCGGCTGCGCTTGCCGGCCGGGCGCTACAGCGACGTGCGCCGCTCCGCCGCCGCCGGCTGTCTGGTCATCGCGTTGAAGAAAGCAGGACGTTAATCGTGGCTGACATCGAATTACAGGCGAAAGAGGCAGCAAAAGAACCGTCGAGCGGCGCGCTGCCGCCGCTGCCGTCCGATGCTCTGATCATCGTGCCGGTGCGTTCGACCGTGCTGTTTCCCGGCTTGGTGCTGCCGATCACCCTCGGCCGGCCGAAATCGGTCGCCGCCGCGCAGCAGGCCGTGCGCGAGCAGCGCCAGGTCGGCATCCTCATGCAGCGCGACCCCGAAGTGGCCGATCCGTCGGGGCTCGACATGCACCGCATGGGCACGGTCGCGAATATCGTGCGCTACCTCACCGCGCCGGACGGCGCCAACCACCTGGTCTGCCAGGGCGAGCAGCGCTTCCAGATCATCGAGTATCTGCCCGGCTGGCCGTTCCTGGTGGCACGCGTGCTGCAGATCCCCGAACCCGGCGTGCGCGGCCCGGAGATCGAGGCGCGCTTCGTCAATCTCAAGGCGCAGGCCGTGGAGGCGATCGGGCTCCTGCCGCAGGCGCCGCCGGAGCTGCTTGCGGCGATCCAGTCGATCGACGAGCCGCCGGCGCTGGCCGATCTCACCACCGCCTACATGGACATCAAGCCGGACGAGAAGCAGGAGATTCTGGAAACTGTCGACATCGCCGCGCGCATGGACAAGGTGCTGCGGCTGCTCTCCCACCGCATCGAGATCCTGCGGCTGTCGCAGGAAATCGGCAAGCAGACCAAGGCGCAATTTGACGAGCGCCAGCGCGAGGCGTTGCTGCGTGAGCAGATGGCTGCGATCCAGAAGCAGCTGGGTGAGGGCGAGGAGGGCAAGGCCGCTGAAATGGCCGAGCTCGACAAGGCGATTACCAACGCCGGGATGCCCAAGGAGATCGAGGAACAGGCGCGTAAGGAGTTGCGCCGGTTGCAGCGCATGCCGGAGGCCGCCGGCGAATACGGCATGGTGCGCAC
>DATJSH010000010.1:0-4198 GCA_035504235.1 Allostellaceae bacterium
AAGCCCGGCCGCCAGTCGCAATGCTCGACGACGCTAATTGAGGCCGTAAAGCCGCGTCACGTTGTCGTGCACGATCTTCTTCTGCACCGAGGGCGAAAACGCCGCGAGGTTCTGCGCCAGCGTCTCGCGTGAGTTCGGCCAGATGCAATCGGGATGCGGGTAATCGGCGCCCCAGATGATGTTGTCCTCGCCGATCAGCGGCACGATCGGTTCGAGATACTTGTCCTGCTGATAGGTCACAAAACCCTGGCGGCGGAAATAGTCGCTCGGCTTCATCTTGAAGCCGAGGCTGCGCGCCCGGTCGTGGTACTCGGTGTCGCAGCGGTCGAACACGTAGGGCAGCCAGGTGACCCCGCTCTCGCCGAGGATGAAGTTGAAATCGGGATATTTTTCGCACGCGCCAGAGGCGAGGATCGACGCCAGCACCTCCATCGTGTCGAGCTGGAACAGCGTCGAACGCACCAACCGCCACTGGGTGAAGACCTCCTTTTCCATCTCCGGCGTGTCGGGCGCGCGCACCGCCTTGAACCCGGTCGAGTGGAACGAGATCGGGAATTTGCACTCGGCCGAGGCTTCCCATAGCGCGAACCAGTCCGGGTGGTAGAGCGGCGGGGTCATGCGCTTGAACGCGAGGTCGCCGCCCTTCAGCCCCATCTTCGCGCAGCGCCGCACCTCGGCCGCAGCGGCTTTCGGGTCGGTGTTGGGGATGATCGCCAGCGGGAACACGCGCTTCGAATCGGCGCGCTTGGCGAAATCGGCGACCCAATCATTGTACATCTGGTCGACCCAGCCGCGCAGATCGGCGCTGTCGATCAGGTCGTTGACCATCAGGCAGCCGTAGATGATCTCTTTTTCGAGCCCGTCGCGGTCGAGATCGGCGATGCGCAGCTCGGGCGTGGTCGGCCGCGGCTTCGCGCCGGGGTAGGAATTCCACTCGAAGCCGAGCGCCTGCATCTCGTCGATGTGATCGAACGAGCCCTTGGTATACGGCAGAAAGCCTGGTCCGACGCCGTTCCACATGCCGCGGTCGATGTCGTCGACAAACCAGTGCTGGCCGTCATTGCGTTCCTCGACCCGCGGCGCCAGCTTCTTCCACTTCTGCGGCGCCTGCGACGACCACAGATCGGCCGGGCAATATGTCAGATCGATATGGTTGTCGCCGGAAATGAGCTTGTGATCGAACATCGCGGGCTCCCTGTGGACGATGGCGCGGACGATGGCGCGAATTCGCCGCGCGGTGATTCGCAAAACCGTAGCGCTATCTTATGAATGGCGGCAAGCGGCTGCTATAGCAAAGCGGGCATGCGTCCATGGCGAAACGCCGCTTGGCGCGAGCGCCGATGCGTGGCGGGCTGGCCCGCCTTATCGTCGTTGGTCCGATTTTCCGGAGAATTGCATGCCCGATGGGGGCGACAGCAGAGACCTGCCGCAGGCCGCGGCGCAACAGAATGTCCGCGCGGTTTTCGCCGCGCTGATGGTGGTGATGCTGCTCGCATCGCTCGACCAGACCATCGTCTCCACCGCGCTGCCCACCATTGTCGGCGAGTTCGGCGAGCTGGCGCATTTGTCGTGGATCGTCACCGCCTACCTGCTCGCCTCGACCATCGTCACGCCGCTTTACGGCAAGCTCGGCGATCTGTTCGGGCGCAAGATCGTCCTGCAAACGGCGATCATGTTGTTCCTTCTCGGCTCGGTGTTGTGCGGGCTCAGCCAATCGATGGCCGCGCTGATTGCCTTCCGGGCGCTGCAGGGGCTCGGCGGCGGCGGGTTGATGGTGACCATCACCGCGGTCGTCGGCGACCTGTTCTCGCCGCGCGAGCGCGGCCGCTACCAGGGGATTTTCGGCGGCGTGTTCGGGCTCGCCACGGTGCTCGGCCCGCTGATCGGCGGCTTTTTTGTCGAGCAGTTGAGCTGGCGCTGGATTTTTTACGTCAACCTGCCCCTCGGCCTCGTCGCGCTGGCGGTCATTGGCTGGGCGTTTACCGCGCCAAGGGGAGCCGGCGCCGCCCGCAAGCGTCCCAGCATTGACGTTGCCGGCGCGCTCCTCCTCGCTGCGATGCTCACCGCGCTGATCCTGCTCACCAGCTTTGGCGGACACGGTGTCGACTGGCTCTCGTCCGGGGCCCTCGCTCTTGCTGGGATCACCGCCGCCGCGCTCGCCGGTTTTATCATCGTCGAGCGGCGTGCCGCGGAGCCGATCCTACCGCTTTACCTGTTCGGCAATCCGATCTTCACGATCGCCTGCTCGGTCGGCTTTGTCGTCGGTCTCGCCCTCTTCGGCTCGCTGACCTTCATGCCGCTCTACCTCCAGGTCGTGAAAGGCGTGAGCCCGACCGAGGCCGGCATGACGCTGACCCCGATGATGATGGGCGTGCTCGTGACCTCGATCGCCAGCGGCCGGACGATCAGCCGGATCGGGCGCTATCGCCCGTTTCCGATCGTTGGGACGGCGCTGATGACGATCGGGCTCGGACTGCTCGCGACCCTCGGCGTGACCAGCACCGTCCGCGCAACGGTCATTTACATGATCGTGCTCGGGCTTGGGGTGGGGCTCGTCATGCAGGTGCTGGTGCTGGCGGTGCAAAACGCGGTGGACTACCGCAATCTCGGCGTCGCGACGTCCGCGACCACGCTGTTCCGCTCGATCGGCGGCTCGATCGGCGTGTCGCTCTTCGGCGCGCTCTTTGCCGCGAGCCTGGCGACGAACCTCGCGGCCGATCTGCCCGCGGGCGTGTCGTTCCCTGCCGCGACGGCGCCCGCCGCCATTCAGGCGCTGCCGAGCGCGGTGCGCGTACCCTATCTGCAAGCCTTCACCGCGGCGCTGCACCCGGTCTTTGTGCCGGCCGCCGCGATCGCGGCGCTGGCCTTTGCGCTGAGCTGGTTCCTCAAGGAGATGCCGCTGCGCGGCGCGCCGTCGACGCCCTCGCGCCCCGCCCCGGCCGACGCCTATAGTGAGCGGGGTTCGGAGGGCGAGGAGCGGGCGCCATAAACCCTCGCCCGCCTCGGCTCTGCTCGACCCCTCTCGCGCAAGCGGAGAGGGAAAGGATTGACGCGATATGAAAGACCTCAAAATCCTCGCTTTCGACACCGGCGGGACGATCCTCGACTGGCACAACGGGATCAGCGCCGCGCTCGCCGAAGCCGGTCAGCGCCGCGGCGTCGCGCATGATTGGGCGGCCTTCACCAACGAATACCGCCGCCGCGCGCTGCGCCGGATGGTCGGTCAGCTCGATCCCGCCTTCAATATCGATGACGTGCATCGCGAGCTGCTCGACCAATTGCTCGCCGAGGCCGACATCACCGCCTTTACCGCCGAGGATCGCGCCGCCATCGCCGCGCGCTGGCATGCGCTCGACGCCTGGCCCGATTTCGTTCCGGCGCTGGCGCCGCTCCGGCGAGGCTATGTCTGCGTGTCGTTCACCATTCTGAGCCTGGCGCTGGTGATCGACGTATCGCGCAAGAACGGCATCGATTGGGATGCGGTCATCGCCTGCGAGATGCTGCGGGTCTACAAGACCCGGCCCGAGGCCTATCAGCGCGCCGCCCGGCTGCTGCAGGTCCCACCGGCTGAGATCCTGATGGTGGCCTGCCACAATTTCGACCTCGATGCGGCGCGCGGCGAAGGCTATCGTACCGCGTTCGTCCGCCGCCCGGACGAATGGGGACCCGCCGGTCCGCCCGACCCCGTTCCGAACCCGGCTTGCGATATCGTCGTCGGCGGCTTCGCCGTACTGGCCGATCGGCTAGGGGTCTAGGCATTCGCCTCCGGGAGAGAAAATCGCATTTTATTGCGGTTTCGATATTGACAATACCGCGGACCGTTCCCCCCTGCCGAATTCGCTAATTGAAAGTCCGAAACCGGAGCTTGGACGGATAAGCGGAGCGAGGGCGCAGCAAAGCCAATGAAAACCGGTGCCGCCGAGGCATCCCAAAACCAAAAAGAAGGCCCCGGAAACCACGCACCTGCGCGCTGCTCAGAAGCTACGACAAACCGTGAAGTAGGCGGTGAATATCGATTTTTGACCACGCGCGGCGAAGCCGGCGCCGCGCGAGGGGTGCTCCTCGTTTGTCAATCCCGCGAAAGCGGGAACCCATGAACACCGGCCTCGCCCGGCTTGGCGTGGCGCTGTTCCTGGGTTCCGGGTTTCCCCCCGGAACGCCGCGAGGGCGTCCATCCGGGGGTTTTCGGGGCGTCCCA
>DATJSH010000011.1:0-3726 GCA_035504235.1 Allostellaceae bacterium
AGACCCGGCCGGCGACGGTGAGCTTGCTTTTCAACGGCTCGCGGCCGGACACCAGCCAGCGGTGATAGCCGTCGATGATGACCAAGTCGGGTGTGGCCACGATCGGCAACGTCCAGCCGTTAAGCAGGATCGACCGCTCGAGCAGTTCGAGATTGAGGGCGAGGACTATATTTGGATTGTAATTGTTGGGTTTGAGGTCGTCGCGGGGCGTTAATCGCACGGACAGCGCCGGCGCCACCAGCGCCGGGGTCGATGACGAGGGCGCCGTTGCCCGGGACGAAGGCGTCCGCGGCATCGCGCTCGATGTGCGCGACGATCGCCCGGTATGAGCGCTTTTTGGGGTCGCCGGCGATGAGCGCGTCATGGATGGCCTCAAAATGCTGGTCGGCGACGTAGGGCTTCGCCAACAGAAGCTTCTTGAACTCGTGGGCGAGCCGGCGTCCGCCGACCGATTGGAAATTGCCGTCGATATTCGAAAGCAACCCGAACACTTGCGCCCGCGCGTCGCGCGGCTTGGCGTTGCGCTCGATCTCACGCCGCTTCGCGGTGCGCCGTCGAAACATCTCGCTGTCCCAATAGAGCGAGACGATGTACGCCGAGGGCTCGCGGCGCAGAATGCGCTCCATGAGCCCGGGATAGAACTCGCCGACCCGCGCCAAAGTGTGCGCCGTGTCGACCGAAAAAAACTGCGAGATTCGCAACGCCCGCGCCGGCACGCCGATCTGGTAAAGATGCATGTAGGCAGCCGGGATTTCGATGTCGTTCTCGGCGAGGTAGCGCCACACGTCGCCGTCCCGCCAGTCATAGATCGGCTCGACCGTCGGCCGCTCCGAGAGCGCGGTTACCGGCTTTTGCGTGGCGATCGCCACCCGGCGCTGCACCGATTCGAACACCCGCAATCCGGTCATCCGAGGACCGTCGCAAACCTTGAGCAGAAAATCTTGATAGGTGTCGTCGCGCGGCGCGAGCAGCGGGTGCGAACGGATGGCGAACGGCGGCGGCTCGCGAATCCAGCAATCCGCCTTGCGCCGGTCCCAGCAGATGAACGACTCGTCGTTCTCGAGCTGGTTCAGGCAACTGTAGTGGCGCACCTCCAGGCAGTACCAGTCGAACCGCGCGCCCATCGCCAGAAAGGTCTCGCGCCATTGGCGCACCACGTCGTCGACGCAGGGGAAAATCGCCTCTTCGTCGATGAACTGGACTCTAAGGCGGCTCGGGTCGAGCGCGCCTTCGGCGACCATCTTCGCGGTGATGTCGGCCAAGACCAGCGAGTCTTTGCCGCCGGAGAACGCCAAATAGACGGGAAGCCCGTTGCCGAAGATGTTGCCGATGCGCCGCCGCGCCGCGGTCAGGACGTCGACGCCAAGGCGCCGTTCGACGATCATTGCCGGGGCCGGAACACGTGCCCGCAAGCCGGGCAGATTGCTTCCTTGGACGAAGCCGCGGCGTCGCCGGCCTCGTCTTCGCCGGCCTCGCCCTGGGCGCGGGCCAACTCGACCGCCGCCTCCGGCAACACGCCGTAATCGGTCATCGCGAGATTGGTCACGTCCGACGTGTCAATGGTCAGCTTCTCCAAAATTGCGGCATCGAAGCCGGGAATGTCAAAATCGTCGAGCGCGCGGATCTCCTCGAGGATGGCGCCGTTGTCGTCGATGCCGAGCGCGAAGATCCGGTTGTCGGACAGCATGAGCTTGCTCTTGTCGGTCTTCGACAATCCGACGACCCGGTGTGCGCTGATCTCGGCGCGCCCGAGCCGTTGGTGCGCGAGCACCAAGCCGTTGCCGGCCAGGATCATGTTGTCTTCGTCGATGATGACAGGGCGGGTCTGGCCGAATTTCTCCACCGCGCGGGCCAGCTCGGCGACCTGATATTCCGGATGCGCGCGCACGTTGCGGGGCGGCGGCCTGAGATCGGCGACTTGCACAAGCTCGGTCTGCATCGCGCGGCTCACGCCGCCGCCGTCAGCGTGGCGTTGAGCAGCGCGGCTCACGCCGGCGCCGCCGTCAGCGTGGCGTTGAGCATCTGATGGCTCTCGTCGGTCGGGCCGAACTCGCTGTCGGGGTGAAACGCGATG
Source organism: Allostellaceae bacterium (assembly GCA_035504235.1). Lineage (GTDB taxonomy): Bacteria > Pseudomonadota > Alphaproteobacteria > ATCC43930 > CGMCC-115725 > DATARH01. The sequence continues at coordinate 2,075 of DATJSH010000011.1, forward strand.
ACGCGCAAGGTCGCTTCGTCGGTTTCGAACCAGTGTTCGAGGCGGGCCGGGATGAGCCACATGTCGCCTGGCCGCATCGGCGTCGTCCTCGCCCCGGTGTGGCAAAGACCCTCGCCGGCGTAGACTAGGCCGATGCGGTGCGACGGATGATAGTGCGGCGTCTGCCGCGTCTTGCCGGGAAAGTGCAGATAGTTGAGGCACGGGTCGCCGCATTTCAGCGGCTGGATCAGCCCGGTGTCGCTGCACCCGTTGATGTAGCGCAGCCGCCCGGCGTTTTCGATCGGGCCGCCAAGCGCGAAGATTCCGCGATAGCGCTTCATCGTCGCCAACAGCGCCCGGCAGTGGCGCGCTTCGAAGGTCGCCGGTTCCGGCGCGCAGGCGTACATCCCGGCTTCGAGCCGAAGGCCATTGACCTCGAGCGCGCCGTCCGCCACCGCGACGAAAGTCGTCCCGGTCGCGCCACCGTGGCGCAGCCCGTTCGAAAATCCGACAACGGCGATGGCGTCATCTTCGAATACAACGGCGTTGGTAAAATCGAGGATGGCGAAATCGGCCATTTTCCCTACTCCCGCTTCAAGTCGGCGATCAGACCGGCCGCGCGCAGCTTCTCCGTTTCCTCGATCCGGTGACGATTGATGTGGCGCGAGATCTCCAAGGGATGCCGGCCTTCCCGGTTCGATCGCCGCGCCGACATGGACCAGTAGCGCCAGCCGTCACCCGGATAGAGATAGCGCGCGATCTTGCCTTTCCAGAGCTCGATGACGCCGTGCTCCATGATCGCCTCATAGAGCGCGACATAATCGGCGTCGTTCTGCGCCTTGCGGCGCACCGTGTATTCGTGCGGCAGATCCGGCATCGTGTGCGCGAATTGAAAAGCCAATCGCCCGATGACCGTCAGAATGTCGGGCATCTGTCGCTCGAAGATCTGGGCGCTGTTTCCCGCGCTCATCGGGGGCGAGCGTATCCCGGCCGCGCGCCGCTGGCAAACCATCGTCCGTCTTGCCGCTCAACTGAAGTCCTCCCCTTCAGGGTCAAAACGCAATCGCTGTTACGGTGGCGACCGCTCGGGGCGGAGAGCCGACCTACAGGGGTCGCGCAGGGAACAACCGGAATCGGCCGGAGACCGGGCATTGGGCTTTAGGGGGTATCGCCTCATCTCCGCCCGAAGCACCTATTCATCGGAGCCCCAACACACCAACGCAAAGGGCGGATTCCGGTCATTCGAGAATTCGTTCGGCGTCGGAACAGAACGGGCCAGGGCCTTCCGTTCGAGACTTTGTGCGTAGAGAGCTGTCTCGCGGCGGTTGTGGTCATCACTGGCGGCTTGGCGGTCGGCCACGGCGTCTTGGAAGGAGATCCCGGCGACCTTGAGCGTCTCAAGGAACGCCGGTGTCGGGTAGCTAAGCACCTGGTTGGTGTATCGGCAGCTGCCCGAGTCCAGTGCGGTGACGCTGAGGTCCCAGATTACCTGGATCTTCGTCCAGCCGGCCGGCGTCTGCACGTCGCTGAGCGACGGTGGGGTTGATGCACCTCGGCCACGTAGTGCTGCACCATGAGGGCGCCGCCGATCACCTCCACGTTGATCGACATCGGCCGGCCGTCGTCGGTCGTTGTTGTTCCAGCGGCGATATGATCCGGTGGTGCGCAACGCT
>DATJSH010000012.1:0-17957 GCA_035504235.1 Allostellaceae bacterium
GATGCCGATCAGCCGGGCCGATTTCTTGCAGACGAGCTTTGAGAAAAAGATGCGCGGCTACCTCGCCGCCCACGCCGCCAGGCAACACGAGCGGCAATTCGGCTGGAAGAATTTTCGGGTGCTGACCATCACGACCGATCAAGAGCGGATGCAGTCCATGAAGGAGGCGCTGCGCGGTCTCCGCGTTCCCCGCAGCCCCGGTGCGTCGACGTTCCTCTTCTCGACCTTTAGTGAGCTGCGCGCCGGCGATCCGCTTGCGCATGAATGGGGCGATGGACAAGGACATCCGAGCCGGTTGGTCTAGCCTCCTCGATCGAGAAAAGACCGGGAGCTAACTGGAAGGTACGCCTCGCCGGTCTCGCTGGCGTGGCGCCAAAGGACTTCTAGTGTTTTTTTAAAGTCGCGGCCAGGTTCGAGGGAGCGCAATAAATGTGCGCCGTCGACGCAGGCAAACCGGAGCTCGCCCTTTCCGTTAAGACCGAGGATGGCTTGTGGCGAATATCCGTTGATGGAAATGTACAGTCCGCGCGTATCAGCAGTTTTGCCGGCGATCTTATACATGAATGCGCCAAATTCACCGCCGGACACTGGCTCCTTCACCCACTTCGCTTCGACCAGATAGGTGCGGTTCGCCCACGCAAATGAGCCGTCAATTTGCTCGCCGACGAGCTTGAACGAGCCTCGCGGGCTCAAGCCCTCGAATTCGAAAACCTCATTAAGGAAACGCTCAAATGCGTATCCGCGTTGCTGGTGATCCTGATGCTCGTTCAGCGCCAGGAAGGATTGCTGTAACCGCTCCCGCTCCGCGGTCTTTGCGGCCCCCGCCCTTTCCTGTGCTTGTTCGGCAGCCCGCTGCTGACGCTCGTGTCCGGCCCGGCGTTCCGCGGCTTCGCGCTTCTCCACTGCCTGCGAGGCCCGTAAATCCTCTATGGCGGTAAGCCCGGCCAGGCTCGCGCCCGAAAACTTGCCCTTGCACAGCGCAGTGATGAGTGCCGCGACGAGCCGGTCATCACCCGGCGTACCCTGACCGAGATCGCACAGCAGTTCTTGTACGACAAAACGCTTGGGTGCCTTCGCGAAACGCCCGGATGCCGCGTTGCGTTCTTCCGCGCGTTGGCGGATAGCCACGATGGTGTTTCTTGCGACGCCGCAGCGCACCAAAAAGATGTCAAGGCCGGCGTGATACGGAAAGCACTCGGTTAGGGCGCTTTCCAGTGAAGCAAAAATGTGAGCACCAAACGGCATTTCGTATTTTACAACTGAAAAGCGTCCACTGCGATGGGGTACCCGCCTCCAAAGGCCAGAGGCCTCGCAAATGCAGGCCGGGACGTATCCCGGCCTGCTCTCAGTTTTACGGCTTCGGCTTTCCCGCACCGTTGTGGGCGGGACGGTGAACCACGTAGCCTTGTCCCGGCTTCGGCGTCGGAGGCAGCGGCGCGCCTTGAGTGGAGGTACGTTCCTTGCCCGTATCGCCGCCGCGCGGTCCGATGATCTCGTACTCACCGGAAACCGGGGCTTTCTGCCCCGGCCGATATACTGTCTTACTCATTTCGATTCTCCATAGGTTTCAAATCACGGAGAACCGAAGCTTTCGCTGTCGAGACTGGGCCACGGCCCCCCGCGCGATCTCACGTGGGGAGCGGAATGCGGCCTGTCAAGACGCGCAAAACGAAAGCACGCCGCCCGTCGCAGTTCGTCTGTGTCTTCGTTCATATTCTCCTGTCCACGTTAGTGGACTTGTGTATGCTTATACGAGACATATATGACACCGGGGATGGGAGACAAATCCGTCATGGAGGGGAGAGGCAAAAATGGCTGCCAATGCGCTCCTTGAAAATTCGCGGTCGATGGAAAAAAAATGGGGTTCGGAAGTGGCGGGAGCCGGGTTCACGGCCTTGCCGAACCATCTGTTGAGTATAAATCAATTTCTGCCGCCTAATGAGCAAATATCGCCTACCGAAATGCTCATTTTGCTTCAGGTTCTGGCCGCCTGGTGGTCTGCCGACAGGATGCCGTTTCCCAGCAAGGCGACCATCGGAAGGCGGGCAGGCCTCAGCCCTCGGCAGGTGCAGAGGGCCTTATCCTCCCTGGAGCAGAAGGGGTTGATCAGGAAGCTCGTACGGGTGCACGAGAATCGCGCGCGTGCCAGCAACGCTTACGATGTTACGGGCTTAGTCCAGCAGGTTCGCAACTTGGCTGTTCATCACCCAAAGGCGTTCAAGCGCGGGACCGCTACCGGGGCAGAGGAGCAGGAAAAATAAGGCCTCCCAGCCTGTCGGCGGGAGGCCCTATTCCTTGAGCAACGGCGCAGGCCGTGGCCCAGTCTCGACAATCCCATATGAGGCGTTGAGTCCTCCTAGTCAAGGCTGACCGGGAGGGGGCACTGGGAAGCAGGGCTTTTCCGGCACTTCGGTGCAAAAATCTCATACATTCTGCTCAAAACCCAAGGCACCGAAATCTCGTCACTTTTCTATCGCTGGCCGGCAACGGTGGCGCGGAGCGTTTAAAGCACGCGGGTGTTCTTGAAATATTCAACCCGCGCCCCGGTTTCCGACGTCCCAGTTGACTGAAATCTTGACCCCGCTTCGCTGTTCGCGGCGACGGGATACTATCGTGGAGCAGTCTTGTTCGAGCGATCACCAAAGCACGACGAGCGCGACCCTAGTCGCGAGCAGAGCAGGAGCGCACGCCTGGAAGCTCGCCGCTGATCCGTAAGTCGCCTTTTTCTTGTTGGCAGTAGGGGTGTTAGAGCCAGCGCCGACCTGACGGTAAAGGAAGGTCAAGCGCGGATTTGCTTCTCGCGGACTTTCCAAAATGGCGCTTATGCGGCGCGAGCCAACTTTGCGTTAGCGGCCGACCTACCACATATTGAAATGGGTCGTCCTGACCGGGCAGCGAAAATGGCGAAAGCACAGGCAAGCGGCATCTCTCTTAGTCACCGAGATACGTCTATAGCAAAAGGCATGCTACTGCGCGGCGATCGGCAACATGATATCGCGGCTTACTTCGGCGTTAACGGCGGGCGAATCGCAGAGATCGCAGCCGGAAAGAATACATATCCGAACGCCAAACCTACGCCTGAAGCTGACTTGCCGCCGCCTGGGCCTTATTTGTCCAGGTACGCTCTGCAATCGGTTATCGATACGCTGAACGAAGCCATAGAAGCCCTCGATTTAGCTGACGCGGCGGAGGACATCGATGACGTGAAGGCGGCATTGCTACTAGCGAGAGACACAATCCAGGAAAAAATCGATGGACTCCAAGACGCTGTCCCGGTCTGAAGCGAGGTATGCCGGCTCGCAACATCACCAGGGGGACAATTAAAGTGACATTGCTAACCCTGCTTGCGGGTGGAGGAAGTCTCAGCGGAAAGGTACGGTATGTTGATTTTGGTTTTACCTCGGCGCGTGAGTATTGGGCGGAAGTGGCTGAGCCGTCCTACGACCGGTTTGTGAAGGAAGAGACGCGCGCCAACGCTATTGCCGCTTTTCAACTGCTGGCCCCGTTGCCAGATTGGCTCTGGCATGAGCAGCACCCCGGAGAGGAGACCCGTAACAGCCCGGACTACGAGCGTTTCCGACAGCAGCTTTTCGCCAATTGCGCGGAGCTTGCATGGCTGCGCGATGTCGCCGATGCCGGGAAGCATCGCGGTTTAGGCCGGTCAAATGTTCGAGTGCGGGAAGTCGCCAGGACGTGGCCGAGCAACGCACGGCCATTGACGATCGGACTCGACGATGGCAGCGAGCATGCCATCACCGATGTGCTCTTACGCATCGTCGAGTATTTCCGTAAAACGCATTTCGCTTAAATCAGCCCACGACCGAACGCCGACATAAGAAACGGTGGCATCAGACAACATTTCTGGACCCACTCACCTTGACGAGCGCCTAACGGCACGTAGGCTGTTGGAAGTCTCCCACTTCCTTCGGGGCGCGATCCTCGCCGGCAGACGCCGAGTACCGCAACTCGACGCCTGCCCACGCAGGACATCGCAAGCAAAAGGAGTGGTCAATGGCGGAGAGACAGCCGAACACACCGACGCATCGTGCGTACTCGGTCATCAAACGCGACGGACAGGACGATTACTGGCTCAATCTTGGTCTCGTGTTCCAGCATAAGGACGGCAACGGCTTCAACATCATCCTACAAGCCTTTCCGCTCGACGGCAAAATCGTCTGCCGCGAGGTCAGCGACGAGGATGCAGCCGAAGCTCAGGCGCAACCTCGCGGCCGGCAAGAGCCTTCACGAGCAGGCCAGGGCACACGGAGACGATAGCCGTCGTCAGCCGTCAGTAGACGAACTTGGTGCGGAGCCGTCGGTGCGACCGACGGCTCTTTCTCTTGATATAGCCGCCCACCTATCGGTGCCAAATCGGTGCCACACCTGACATGAAATTTTTTAAGTCATTGAAAAGCTGGCTGGGGCGGGAGGATTCGAACCTCCGTATGCCGGAATCAAAATCCGGTGCCTTACCACTTGGCTACGCCCCACCGCGCTGTCCGACGGGTCCGCCGCCACGCTGCGGAACAGGACGCCGGCGGACGCGGCAAATTATCGGCAACGCCGCGAGGCGGCAAGAAGGGGCAGATCAGGCCGCCGGCGCGGCAGCCGCTTGCGGGTCGGTCGCGTTCGCGGCGTGGCGCGCGTCGGCGACCAGTTGCAGGGCGTGGTCGGTCCAGGCGTGGTTCTCGCCGAGGCCCTTGCGGATACCTGCAAGCGCGATCTCGGCTTGCTTCATCGCTTCGGCGGCTCGGCCGGCAGCGAGCAGCGCGCGCGCATAGCTGTACCGGGCGCGGTGTGTGTTCGGATGATCCGGCCCGTGCATTGCCTGCCAGCGCTGGAAAGTACGCGCGCACATGGTGAGCGTCGCCCCGACCTCCTGCTGGCCGCGCAGCGCCATCACCAGCTTGTCGACGGTTATCGCACCCATTGCCACGAGATGAGTGCCGAGTCGGCCACCCTGCTGTTCCTGGCGTTGCAGCGCGGCCTCGATATCTTCAGCCGTGACGAGGCCTTGACCGAGCAGCAAGTCCCCGAGACGCATCAACCCTCTCCGCAATAGGTTCCAAGCCGGTCTCAACCGACGCGGGAGGTATTTTATTCCACGAGATCGTTTCGGATGTATTAGTGCCGGTGCGGTTTTTCGCCTTTAGCGTGTCGTTTCGCATTTTTCTCAGATCGCCGGCGCGGTGTCGGGCCGCGCAGGAGCGGCTTGCATCTGGCGCGCGCAAGGACTTCAATACTGTGGCGCTCAGTCGGAACGACCGTCATGCCGGATTCGACGATCTCCCCCCTCCTGTTGCGCGACACGAGTAGGCGAACAACTGAGCAGGGGGCTGGCGCACTGCGCCGCACATCGCCGGGCACTGCCGCGGCGACAGGATCGCTGCGCGCCAACGGCAGCGGGCATACCGCGGCGGTCCGCCCGGAACGCTTCGAGCTGCGCTGGCGTGACATCCAATGGATCGACTTCAGCAGCGAAGCGGAAAGCGATACGGGCCGGACCGCCGAGCGCCCGCCGCCCGAACCCGAGGCGTTGCCATTAGCAATGCCGGAACCGGCGATGGTGATGGTCGAACCGGCGAAGCCGCCGCCGCCGCTTGGCAATCTGCTGCGGCGCTTCGCCATGGCGGCACCGGCAACCCAAACGGCGAAGAAATCCAAGCCGATTCCCGGCCTGGCGTCTCGGTTCAGCCGAATGCCGGTGCCCCGACGGGTGCCCGACGCCATACGCTTGCCCTTGGGCCGGGTCGGCCCGGTCAGGCTGCGCCCGCCGCCGCCCGCCACGCTGCCGTCGGACTCTGCCGTCGTCGTCGTCCGCCGCACCTTGGACCCGGGCAAAGCGGCGCCCGCAGCGCCGGCACGAAAACTCGTCGCGGTGAAGACCGCACGTTCCGTCACTCCGTTTCTCCCCGCCAAATCTGCACCGGTCGATCGCGATCGGCCGTTCCCGGCCTCGATCTCGACCCCGGTCTCGGTAAGGCCGGAACCTGAGCGGCCCCGGCCCAGCGATGGTTGGCGGCTGGCGGTTGCGGCCGGCGCGGCCGCGGCGGGCACTATCCGCCAGGCATCGGCCACGGCGAGGGCAGCGGGAAGGAGCGGGTTCGACCGGGCCCGTGCGGCGATCCCGCAACCTCGGCGCGGCAATCCCGCGCGCCGCGAAGCATCGGTGCCGAGGAAACCATCCGCTGCTGCGGCTCTCCTCTCCGGTACGGTCGACAGGTTTTCGCGCTTCGTTGCCGTCCGCGATAACCGGCTGCGTCTGTCCGGAACAGCGGCGCTTGCGGTCGTGCTGGTCGCGGTGGGTGCCTATATCGGCGGCGTGGTCATCGCGCGGGTGGCAGAACCGAGCGCCGCCCCGGCTCCGTCGCAGGCAAGCCGCTCGGCCGGTCCCGCCCAGCAGCAGCTGACGACGGCCGATAACGCGTCGCCTCCTGCGCCGGCGACACCGTCCGCAGCGCCGGCAACGCCGCCCGCTGCCGCGCCCGCGGAACAGCCGCCGACAGATCCTGCGGCGCGCGCCGCGTTCTACATCACGCGCGCCAAGGCCGGCGACGCTGTGGCGCAATACGATCTCGGCGTCCTCTACGCGCAAGGCAAGGGCTTGGTGCAGGACTACACCAGCGCAGCGTCCTGGTTCCGCGCTGCGGCGGCGCAGGGCAACGTCGCCGCCGAATACAATCTCGGCGTGCTCTACGCGCAGGGGCTCGGCGTGACGGCGAATGCCACCGAGGCGATCAACTGGTACCTGAGCGCCGCCGATCAGCACCATCCCGCGGCGCAGTTCAACCTCGGCCTCGCCTACGCGACCGGCAGCGGCACCAAGCAGGATTTCGCCGCCGCCGCTCGCTGGTACAAGCGGGCCGCGGCGCAGGGCCTGCCGCCGGCGATGCTCAACCTCGCCATCCTCTACGAGGCGGGGACCGGGGTCGAGCGCTCGCTGGTTGATGCTTATGCCTGGTACAGCGCCGCCGGAGAGCGGGGCGACGACGCGGCGAAAGCGCGGGCCGGGGAGCTCTTCCGGCAGTTCGACGACAAGGACAAGGCACGCGCCGAGGGATTGGCCGCGACAATCGGCGCGGCGCTCGATTCGGCTACCGGGCCGCCGCCGCCGGCCTGACCCCCGGCGGGCCGGAGAGCAGCGCACCCGCCCTGACCCACCAGGCCGGCTGGGAGGCGGCAAGCAACGCCGCCCCGCGCTCGGCCGCGGCACGGTCGCCAAACAGCGCAAAGCACGTCGCACCGCTGCCGCTCATCCGCGAAAGATAGGCTTCGGGCAACGCCGCCAGGCGCGCAAGCAGCGTCGCGATTTCCGGCATCAGGCTCGTTGCGGCCTCGCTAAGGTCGTTGCGGCATTGCCGCAGCAGGCCGAACAGCCCGACCGCGCTGCGCGGCGTCGCGCGGACGAATTGGTCGCTGGTGAAATCGCCCTGCCGCGCGCGAAAAACCGCCGCAGTCGGCAATTCGCGGCGCGGATTGGCGAGCACGATGCCGAGCGGCGGCAGGCTCGGCAGCGGGTCGAGACGCTCGCCGATGCCGCTGACCCATACCGGCCGTGCTGCGAGACAGGCGGGAACATCGGCGCCCAGTGCGGCGGCGATTGCCGTCGCGTCGGTATCGAGCGGCCGGCCCCACAGCGCCGAAAGCCCGCGCAACGCCGCGGCGGCATCGCTCGACCCGCCGCCAATGCCCGATGCGACCGGCAGGTTCTTGACGAGATGGACGGCGGCGCCGTCGCGGACCTTGTAATGCGTGGCGAAATCGCGGGCGGCTCGCAGCACGAGGTTGTCCTCGCCGAGGGCGGCCAACGCCGCCGCTTCCGGACCGCTTACCGCGAGCGACAGCGTCCCGGCCGGGGCGGCGACGATTTCGTCGCCGACATCGGCGAAGGCGACAAGGCTGTCGAGCAGGTGATAGCCGTCGGCGCGCCGCCCGACGACGTGCAGATAGAGGTTGATCTTGGCAGGAGCGAAAGCGGCGACCGCCTCGCCCGAGACAGGTCCGCTCAGCCGCCGCGCTCCGCCGGCTGGTTTGGCGCCGCCGGGGTGGTCGAGCCGGGCTTCGCCGCCGATGCAGGACTGGCCGAAGCCGGGGTCGAAGGCGGCCCCAACCCCTTTTCGAGCTTGGTCTCGAGCGGCTGGAGGTCGTCCTTATCCGGCCCGAACTGCAGCGCCCGCCGCCATTGATAGCGCGCCTCGGTCAGCCGGCCGGTGCGCCAATAGGCGTCGCCGAGGTGGTTGTTGATCGTCGAATCCGATGGCACCAGTTCCACCGCGCGCTCGAGATACTCAACCGCGCCCGCATAATCGCCCATCCGGTAATGCGCCCAACCGAGGCTGTCGACGATGTAGCCATCCTCCGGGCGCAACTCGACCGCCTTCTCGATCATCTTGAGGCCCTGGTCGAGCTTTTCGCCGCGGTCTACCCAGGAATAGCCGAGATAATTGAGGATCAGCGGCTGGTCGGGCTTGAGCGCGAGCGCCTGCTCGAGATCGGCCTCGGCCTTTTGCCAGTCGCCGGCGCGCTCATAGGAGACGCCGCGGTCGTAGAACAGCGCCCAGCGGTCGGGTATCCCATCGGCCTTGGAGCGCTCGATCGCCTCGTTGTACGCCGCCGCCGCCTCGTCATAGCGCTTCTTGTTGCGCAAGATGTCGCCAAGCTGGATATCGGCACCGACGGTTTTCGGCTGTTCGGCGGCCATCGCCCTCAACTGGGCGATCGCCTCGTCGGAGCGGTCGAGGTCCTCGAGATCGGCGGCGGCCCGCAACCGCGCCGACCAGGAGTAGGGCGAGTTTTTAGGGATCGCCTGCAGCACGGCAAGGCTCTGCGCCGGCTCGTTCTGCGTCGACAGCACGTCGGCGAGCAGCAGTTGGGCCAGCCGGAAATCGGGCTGCAGCCACAGTGCGTAGCGGTCGTAGATCAGGGCGAGATCGATCGTCTCCGTCTGATTGAGGACGCTTGCCAGGTCGAACATCGCCTCGGCCAGCCCGTCCGTCGCCGAATTGATCATCGCCTTCGGCACGCCCGGCGGCCGCGCTGACAGCACCGTCTGGGCGATCTCGCTACCGATATTCTGGTCGATGAATTTCTGATAGAGCGCCTTCGCCTTGTCCGCCTTGCCGTGGCGTTCATAGAAATTGGCGATCGCGTCGGTCAGCCGCCAATTCAACTGATCGTTATCGGCTAGGGTCTTGGCGTAATAGGAATCGGCCTTGTCGACTTGGCCGGCGAAATCGTAGAGCAGCCCCAGCTGAAAGTCCTTCAGCGGCTTGAAGCCGTTGAACTTGTCGAGCTGCTGCAACGCTGCGTCGGCGCCCTGCAGATCGCCCGTCGCCATCCGCGTCCAGGCGAGCGCCAGCGGCCCGACAAAACGATGCACGCCATCCGACGGCAGCGCCGCCGCGTATTTCACCGCCCCGGCGTCGTCGTTGGCCTTGAGCCGCTCGACGATCATCACCAGCCCGGCCAGCGCGTCGGTCGGGTCGACCTTTAGCTCTTGCTGGGCGAGCGGCTGCGCCCGGTCGAAATTGCCGGCGCCGACCGCCATCAGGAAGGTGCGGCTGATGAGCTCCGGCGAGTTGGGATCGGCGGTGATCGCCTTCTCGAACCACGACGCGGCCGCCGGATAATCGCGCATCTGCTCGGCATGCCGCCCGGCGAGATAATCGCCGTACAGGTCGCCGGCGGAAGCGGAGACGGGTGCCGGCTTGCTTTCGCTCGCCGCCGGCGTCGGTGCCGCCAATGCCGGCAGCCCGCACGCGCCGGCGGCGGCCAGTGCCGCCAGCAACAGCGCGCCGCCCCACCCCCAGCATGATCTCTTCGCCGCTTTGGTCATCGTCACCGCCTGAATCCAGCAAAAGCCGGGCCGCTTCACATGTTCGGATAGTTCGGCCCGCCGCCGCCTTCCGGTACGACCCAATCAATGTTCTGCTCGGGGTCCTTGATGTCGCAGGTCTTACAGTGGACACAGTTCTGCGCGTTGATCTGCAGCCGCTTGCCGCCGCCGGGCCCGTCATCGACGATCTCGTATACCCCTGCCGGACAATAGCGCTGTTCGGGCGAATCGTAGAGGCGGTAATTAATTGAAATAGCCTTGGCTGGATCGCGTAATTTGAGATGCGCTGGCTGGCCCTCCTCGTGATTGGTGAATGAGAACGACACCGAGGTCAGCCGGTCGAAGCTGATCTTGCCATCGGGACGCGGATAGCGGATCGGCGGCATCGCATCCTTCCGCGCGATCTGGTCGTAGTCGGCATGGTTATGGAAGGTCCACGGCGCGCGGCCGCGGAAGAGATACGTGTCGAGCGCCGAATAGGCGAGGCCGGCCCACATGCCGAGCCGAAAGCTCGGGCGGATGTTGCGCACCCGGTAGAGCTCGTCCCATACCCAGCTGCGCTCGATGCCGGCGCGCACGCTGGCGCTCTCGTCGCCATTCAAGCGCGCGAACACCGCCTCTGCCGCGACCATGCCCGTCTTCATCGCGGTGTGGCTGCCTTTGATCTTGGGCACATTCACAAAGCCCGCGGCGCAGCCGGTCAGCGCCCCGCCCGGGAAATCCATGCGCGGGACCGACTGAAAGCCGCCCTCGTTCAACGCCCGCGCGCCATAGGCGACGCGCCGGCCGCCTTCGAAAAAGTCGCGGATCGCCGGATGCGTCTTGAAGCGCTGGAACTCCTCGAATGGCGAGAGATAGGGGTTGTCGTAATCGAGCCCGATGACGAACCCGACCGACACCTGGTTGCCTTCGAGGTGGTAGAGGAACGAGCCGCCATAGGTGCGGTTGTCGAGCGGCCAGCCGACGGTGTGCACGATCAACCCCGGCTGGTGCTTTTCGGGATCGATCTCCCATAGTTCCTTGATGCCGATCGCGTAGGTCTGCGGATCGCAACGGTCGCGCAGGTGAAAGCGCTCGACGAGCTTTTTGGTCAGCGACCCGCGCGCCCCTTCCGCGAACAGCGTCTCGCGGCCGCGCAGCTCGACCCCCGGCGTGTAACTCGCGGTGGGCTGGCCGTCCTTGCCGATGCCCATATCGCCGGTGGCGACCCCAAGGACACGGCCCGTCTCGTCGTAGAGCACCTCGGCGGCGGCAAAGCCGGGATAGATCTCGACCCCGAGCTCCTCGGCCTGGGTCGCCAGCCATCGGCACAGATTGCCGAGACTGATGATGTAGTTGCCGTGATTGTGCATTTGCGGCGGGGTCGGCAGCCGGTGCGCCTTGCGCTCCGAGAGAAAGAGAAAACGGTCTTCCGTCGCCGGCGTGTTGAGCGGCGCGCCCTTGTCCTTCCAGTCGGGGATCAGCTCGTCGAGCGCGCGCGGCTCAAACACCGCGCCCGAAAGGATATGCGCACCGACCTCCGAACCCTTTTCGATGACGCAGACCGCGATTTCGCCGCCGACGTCGGCGGCCAATTGCTTCAGACGGATCGCGGCGGCGAGACCCGCAGGCCCGGCGCCGACAATGACCACGTCATATTCCATCCGCTCGCGTTCGATCTCTTCGCTCTCGGCCACCGCGTCGCTCCGCTCCAGGCGTTGTTTTGCTGCGGTTATATACGATGACGGCGAAAACGGGAGACCAGGACGAGCGGCTTTGCGTCCTTCCAGCGTTACGCGAAGGTAGCGAGGTGCTAACCTTCGCAAATGCCGTCGACCGAAGCTCAGACTCTCACCGCCGATCAGGCGCTCGCGCTGCTGCAATGGCAGATCGAGATGGGCGCCGACGAGGCGATCGGCGAGGTCGCGGTCGATCATTTCGCGCCGCCCTCACCCCCTCCGGCCCTCCGGGCCACCTTCCCCATCAAGGGGGAGGCACTCTCAACCCCCTCTCCCTCCATGGGGCATAGCAGGGTGGGGGTGTCAACATCCCCGCCGCGCGCGCTGACCGAATCCGCAGCAGAGCCGGTGCAGTCCGCCCGCGCGCTCGCCGCCCAGGCGGAGACCATCGACCAGCTCGCGGCGATGATCGCCGGCTTTGACGCGTGCCCGCTGAAGCGCACCGCGACCAATACGGTCTTCGCCGACGGCAACCCGGCGGCGCCGGTGATGATCGTCGGCGAGGCACCGGGCGCCGACGAAGACCGCATCGGCCGGCCATTCGTCGGCCGCGCCGGGCAGCTCCTCGACCGCATGCTGGCGGCGATCCAGCTCGACCGCACCGGCGTACAGATCACCAATGTCATCTACTGGCGCCCGCCCGGCAACCGCAAGCCGACCGCGCCGGAAATCGCCTCGTGCCTGCCATTCGTGTTCCGCCACATCGTCTTGTCGCGGCCGAAAGTGCTGGTGCTGGCCGGCGGGACTGCGGCCTCGACCTTGCTCGACACGACCGATGGGATCACCCGTCTGCGCGGCCGCTGGTTCGACCTTGCGGTGCCCGGCCTCGACGCGCCGGTGCCCACCTTGCCGATGTTCCACCCCGCTTTCCTGTTGCGCAGCCCCGAGCGCAAACGCGAGGCCTGGCGCGACCTGTTGGCGTTGAAGGCGAAGCTGGCGGAATTAGGGAGCTGAACGATGCCGCTCAACCACGACCGCCCGTTTCTCGCCGTCAACATCGCGCTCCTCACCGTGTCGGACACGCGCAGCTTCGACGACGACCGTTCGGGCAATACGCTGCAGGAGCGCGCCGAGCAGGCGGGGCACAAGATCGTCGGGCGCAAGATCGTGCGCGACGAGTTCGCCGACATCGTCACGCAATTGCAGGCGTGGATCGCCGACTCCCAGGTCGATGTGCTGATCGCGACCGGCGGCACCGGGGTCACCGGCCGCGACGTGACCCCGGAGGCGTTCCATTCCGTCTATGAGAAGGAAATCCCCGGCTTCGGCGAGCTGTTCCGCTGGCAGAGCTACGAAAAGATCGGCACCTCGACGATCCAGAGCCGCGCCACCGCAGGTGTCGCCGGCGGCACCTATCTTTTCGCGCTGCCTGGCTCGCCCTCGGCCTGCCGCGACGCTTGGGACGGCATCCTCGTGCACCAGCTCGACAACCGCTTTCGGCCGTGCAACTTCGTCGAGCTGATGCCGCGGCTCCAAGAGAAGTAGGCGCTTCAGATTCCGCGTGCGGCGAACACCTCCTTGGCGAGGCGCGCCGCGGTCATCGCCGTCGGCCAGCCCGAATAGAACGCGATGTGGGTGATCATTTCGGCGATCTCGTCCTTGGTGCAGCCATTGTCGAGCGCTCGGGCAAGGTGGCCCCGAAGTTGCTCGTCTCGACCCATCGCCATCAGCACGCCGCAGACGATGAGGCTGCGGTCGCGCTTCGAGAGGTGCGGGCCTTCCCAGATCTGGCCGTAGATCAGCGTATCGGCGATCTCGGCCAGCTTGGGCACGGTGCCGCGGATGGCTTCACGGGCGGGTGAGGGTTGCGCCACAGGACTTGATGACTGGGCCATGATTTTCTCCGTGGTTGAGGATAGGGTCAGGCTGAGACTAGCGCGGCGGATGAGGAGCGGGTAATGCGCATCGCGATTGTCGGGGCTGGCGGGATCGGCTGCATCTACGGCGCCGCGCTGGCGAAGGCCGGGGCCGAGGTCATCTTCATCGCCCGCGGCGCGCATCTCGCGGCGATGCGGGCGGACGGGCTCCGCATCGAAGGCGACCGCGGCGAGACCGTGCTCGACACGGTGCAGGCGACCGACGACCCCGCCGGCATTGGGGTTGTCGACTACGCGATCTTCTGTGTGAAGCTATGGGATGTCGAAAGCGCCGGCGCGGCGATCAAGCCGATCGTCGGGCCGCAAACCGCGGTCATCCCGCAACAGAACGGCGTCGACGCGCATGAGCGCCTCTTCCCGATCCTCGGTCGCGACGCGGTGATGGCCGGCACCGCCTGGGTGACGGGATCGATCGTCGCGCCCGGTGTAGTGCGCCAGACCGGCACCTATCAGCGGCTCATTTACGGCGAGGTCGACGGCCGCATGAGCCAGCGCGGCCAGGCGCTATCCAATCTTTGCGCCGAAGCAGGGTTTGCCGGCGAGTTCGAGCCGAACGTGCTGGTGCCGATCTGGGAGAAATTTCTCGGCATCGTCCCGCTCTCCGGCGTCAACTCGCTGACCCGCGCGCCGCTCGGAATCTACCGCGAAGACTCCGAGCTTTGGGCGCTGTGCGAGGGCGCGGTCAAGGAGACCATCGCGGTCGGCCGCGCCGAGGGCGTTCCGCTGTCGGACGACAGCTTCGACAAGGTGATCGGCCAAATCCGCTCGATGCCGCCCTATCACATGACCTCGATGTGCAACGATTTGCTTCGCGGCAACCGCATCGAATTGCCGTGGTTCGCCGGCAAGGTCGTCGAGCTTGGCAAGAAGCACGGGATCCCGACACCGACTTGCAACCTGCTCTACGCGGCGCTAAAGCCGCATGTAAACGGCAAGGCTGCCTAGGCCGGCGGCTCCCAGCTCACCCTGTCGTCGAGCGGTATCACTGGTCGCGGCAGGCGGTGCCACTCGAAATTCTTCAGCATCGGCGAGGTGAGGCCGGGCAGGTCGACCTCGACAATGTGATCGTGATCGAAAAACTCATCGAACCCGCCGCGGAAATGCCCGCGCGACTTGACGACGACGATGCGCGCCTTGGCGATATCGAGCCCCAGCATCTCGAAAAAGATCGGGTCGGCGCATTGCCGACGCTTGGAAACGACGACGACTGTCACCCCGCCGATCGCCAGCGCCGCGCATTTCCCCATGCCGAGGCTCATCCCGGCATAGATGCCGCGCCGGCCGACGCACTCGCCGTCGGAAAGCGCGACGACCCGCGCAGGCGCCGTCCACTTCTCAGAAAACTCGCTGTCCTCGTCACGGTTGAAGCGCGCATCAAACGCGTAGTGCAGCCCGTAACCGTGCGCTTCGGCGGCGAGCGCAGGATCGTGGATGATCCCGACCAGCGCGCCTTTGATCTTGGCCTCAACGAGCGCCTTCAACAGGTACATCGTGTTGCCGCGTCCGCCGCCGCCCGGATTGTCGGCGACATCGGCGAAGGCGAGGGCCGGCAGCGCCGGGTCGATCGACACCGCGACCGCTTTCGCCACCGCATCGTCGAGCGGCGTCAGCTTGGGATAGAACCGCGCGCGGTTGTCCCAGCCGAACTGCGCGATCTCGCGCGCCACCGCCTCGGCGGCGCGCGAATTGCGCCGGTCCCGTCGCGCGGTGACGACGACCGCGATGCCGTTCTTCGCGGTGTCGGAAAAGGCAAACCCGCCCATCACCGACACGTTCATGATCTCGGGCTTGTCCCCTGGCCCGATCTTGGTCTGGCCGAAATTGATCATATCGGCATAGGGCCCGGCGGCGGTCAGCATCGTCACCGTCGGCGGCACGATCGGCAGGCGGACAAGAGCGGTCTCGGTCTTGGTGCCGGCAAGCATTTCGCGGATCGCCTGCGCCGCCTCGATGCCGCGCTCGCGCATGTCCATGTGCGGGTTGGTGCGGTAGCCGATAAACGCATCGATCGAGCTGACCATCCGATCGGAAATGTTGGCATGCAGGTCGAGCGTCGCGATCACCGGCACGTCCGGGCCGACGATGCGGCGCACGGTGGCGAAGAGCTCGCCGTCCGGGTCGTCGTCCTCGGTGGTGATGCCGGCACCGTGCTCGCAGATATAGACCGCGTCGACCGGCAACGCGGCGGTCAGCCGGGTTTCGATATCCTCCATCAACTCGGTGAAAAACCGATGGTCGGTCGGGCCGTTGGGCTCGGCGGCGGCAAAAGCGATGCCGACCGGCTCCCATGCACCGGCTGCATCCATATCGGCGACAAAGCCGGGGATCTCGCCGAGCATGCGCGGCGCCGGCAACCGCGCCTCGGCAGCGATCTCGTCGCCGGCGAAATAGGCGAAATGCGCCCGCGTCGCGACTGGCGCGAAGCGGTTGCACTCAATCGAGAAGCCGCAAATGGCGATACGCGGATTGGCATTGGACATGGGAAGGGCGCAGGCTGGTGATCCTGCGCCCTATCCTAACCCATTCGTCATACCGGCGAAGGCCGGTATCCACATATCAGCCGCTCAGGCCATGGAAGCCTGGGTCCCGGCCTGCGCCGGGACGACGAATGAACGGTCAACCCCGCTTGAACGGGTGGTCGAGGATTTCCTTCTGCGCCGGCGTCAGCTTGTCGTAGAGCGCCTGCACCGCCGGGTCGACCTGCTGCATCGCCTGCAGCTTCGCCTGCAGCACCTGCTCGCGGTGGTGGAGGCGATCAAGCGCGGTCAGCTTGTCGCGATCCTGCGCGTTGGCGGGCAGCGCGTCGCACAATTTGCGCTGCGCGTCTTCACCGCTCTGCGTCGCCGACACGACCTTGTTCCACGCATCTTTCTGGTTGTCCTGCAGGTTGAGCCTAAACCCGATCGAGGCGATAAACCCGGCGCGGCGCGCGAGACGATCGACGCAGGCCTGCTGGGGCGATTTGTTGGCCCAATGCCCCCAGCCATGGTGCATCCCGTCGTGACCCGGCCCACCCATGCGGTCGCCCATGTGTTCGCCGCCGGGCCCGCCGGGACCGGGCGCACCCGCCGGCGCCGCTGGCGGCGGAGAACTTTGCGACCAGCCGACCACCGGGACCGTCACAGCCGCGGCGGCGACCATCGCCGCACCCGCGATCACCGACTTCTTCATGGCACTACTCTCCTGCGTCTTCCAAGCGCTCGCGGGTGGCCCAACGCCGCCGGTATCGCCGGCAAATCCCCTAGCGAGGCAATTGTGCATAAAATATGCAGCTGCCCGTCACCGGCTCCCCACGCCGGCCATTAATTCGCTGAAAGGTGATCGCGACATGCCAAAAATCGATGGAGCCCGGCTCCTCGCCGATCTCAAGCGCCTCGCCGCGTTCGGCCGGTACGAGACCGGCGTCGACCGGCCGACCTACTCCACGGTCGATCTCGCCTCGCGCCACTGGCTGGCCGAGCAGTACGCCGCGGCTGGGCTCGCCCCGGTGATCGACGGCATCGGCAATGTCTTTGGTCGCGCCGAAAGCGCGACGCGGCGGCTGCTGGTCGGCTCGCACAGCGAGACCCAGCCGCGCGGCGGCTGGCTCGACGGTGCGCTCGGCGTCATTTACGGACTCGAGCTGGCGCGCGCTTTCGCCGCCGACCCGGCGCTGAAGGGACTCGGCATCGAGTGCGTCGCCTGGGCCGACGAGGAGGGGCACTACGGCAACATGCTCGGCAGCCGCTCCTTTACCGGGCGGCTCAGCGAAGCTGAGATCGACGGCTACGAGAACCGCGAAGGCGACCGGCTGCGGGACGCGCTCGCGCGCGCCGGGCTTGCTGGAAAGCCGCGCATCGAGGCCGATCCCGGGCGCTATCTCGGCTATCTCGAAGCGCATATCGAGCAGGGTGACACGCTCGATTCAACCGGGCTGCGGATCGGCGTCGTCGAGGGTATTGTCGGCATCTGGAACTGGCGCGTCATCCTGACCGGCCAGCAGAACCACGCCGGCACGACACAGATGGCCAGGCGCCGGGATGCCGGGGTCGCGATGGTCCGGCTCGCGACGCAAATCCACGACCGGTTTGCGCAGATCGCCGGACCGCGCACGGTGTGGACGATCGGCCGCATGCTCATCGATCCGAACGCGCCCTCGGTCGTGCCCGGCCGCGCTGAAATGCAGGTGCAGGCGCGCGATGTCGACACCACCATCCTCGCGCGCCATCGCGATGCGCTTTACGAGTTGGTCGCGGCCGCCGACCGCGCCGGGCCGTGCCGCGCCGAAATCGAGGAATTGTCGCAGACCGAGCCGCGGTTGATGGACCCAGAATTCGAAAACGCGATCGAGACGACCGCCGAGCGCCACGTCCCCGGCGGGCATATGCGCATGCCAAGCGGCGCCGGCCACGACGCGCAGGTCGTCTCGCACCGGTTGCGCGCCGGGATGATGTTCATCCCGAGCCTCAAGGGCATCAGCCACCACTGGTCGGAAGACACCCGCGAAGACGACATCGTGCTCGGTGCGCAGGTCTTCGCCGATGCCGC
>DATJSH010000013.1:0-2465 GCA_035504235.1 Allostellaceae bacterium
GACCCCCTCTCCCTCTCCGGCGACGCCGGACACGCCTAGGCGAACGCGCTCGCGCGTTCGTCCGCGGCGGCGACAGCGGTTGCGCAAGCAACCGCGAGAGCCGCACCTCTCCGACCAGCCGAGGTTCCCGCGGCACCAACCCTCACCCGGCGCGGGCCTCGCCCGCGCCACCCTCTCCCGCTTGCGGGCTGTCGGATTCACACATCGTGAAGCTCCAAGGCGGTGCCGTATTTGATGGCGCGGAACTCTTGGAGACCTCGTCGCATGACCTGCGAGCCGGGCTTCCCGTAGTAGCCGGTCCAGCCGCCGAGGCGAGCGATGACCCAGGCGGCGAAGGCGAGCGAGCCCTTGGGGTGGGGATTGCGTTGCCGCTCGGTCTTGCCGGCGAGGTTGGCCGAGACGGCTTCGAGAACGGGTTGGTCGTCCGGATCGAAAGCATCGGTCAACAGCTGGTCGGTATTACCGTCGCGCGCCTGGACCAGCTGCTTGACGGTGATGGCGGCGACGGTAGCGGCGGCAACGAAGTTGATCATCGCCTGCGGGTCGCCGATATCGGCATCCTCAATGTCAAAGCCAGCCGTTTTGAGCGTGCGGAAGAACTCTTCGACGATCCAGCGCAGCCGATAGGTGTCGATGACGCGGCGCGCTTCGCCTAGATTGGCCACGCCATGGGTTGTGAGCAGTCGCCAGTGGATCGGCTCGCTGCCGTCGGCCGGCGGCACGATCTCCCGGACATCGACCATCGTCACGCCGATAGTCTCGGGTAGCGCCGGGTCGGCGCCATGGCGCGGCTTGCGCAACACCACCGGCGCGAACCGCACCGCCAACTCAGCAGTACGCGCCTTGCGCCCGGGCGCGGCCGGGACCGTTACGACGAACCGGCCTTGCTCCGGCAATCCGTCGATGTAGGAGAACAAAAGCCCCCCATCCCCCGGCTCTTGCGCCGGCACGTCGATCCGCCGGTTCTGGCAAGCACGGACGATCAGCTGCACATTCTCCGGCCGCTCGGCGAACAGCTCGTAGAAGTCGCTCTCGCGATCGCTCACCACGGTGATGCTCGCCGCCTGCGTCAGGACCTCGCCGGCCTGTCGCATCCCATCGATCCAGCGCTGCGACTCCTTGGCCGCTGTCGCCCGCTTGCGCCGCGGCGTCACCGCGCCCTCCGCGCGGTTCCAAACCTGCATCGACACCAGCCCCAGTAAGGCGCCCGTACCAGCCTCCACCGCCAGCACAGGATGCAGCAGAAGTCCGTGCGTGCTGCCGCCTTTGCCCACCACGCCGTAACCCGCGGCTTTCGCCCGCCGCCCGCCCAGCACCAGCTCGCTGGTATCTTGGATCGCCACCACATCGCGCCCGGCAACCCGTCCCGCCGTCAGCGCTCGGGCATGCTGCGACATCTCGGCCGGCGTCACCGCCTCGTTGTGCAAAAATCGCGTGAACTGCATCTCTCGCGCCCGCGTCCCGCCCAGCCGGCGAATGCACGACCCCGGCCGCGCCACCAGCGCCGCATGCAACCGGACCCCCCTTTTTCCAGGCGGCGGTCGCCAAACCGCCCCAGCCCGTACATCACCCCCATCGCTTCCTCCGCAACTCACCACAACTACGGAATCAGCCTTTCGAGCGCGGCGCAACCGAGATGTGTGAATAGGACAGCCCTCAAGGGGGGAGGGGCTCTTCTTTCTGGTTTTACAGAGTCGGATTTACAGAGTCGGATTTACCACATCGCAATCGCGATCGCGGCAAGCGACAGGGCGATGATCCAGAGGGGGATGCCGAGAAGCTCCATCGCGTCGCGGCGGGCGATCTCGGCGAGCGTGTCGGGGTGGAGCGGCAGGCCGCCGCCTTCGGTGATCGATTCGCCCAGCTTCTCGATGTTCTTCAACAAGCCGGGAAGCCGCTCCAGCGCCGCCGCGGTGTCGGCGACGGCGTCGCGCAAGCGCGCCTCGGGGCCGCGATTCTCGCGCATCCATTCCTCGATCAGCGGCCGGGCCAAGGTCCACATGTTGACGCTGGGATCGAGCAGCCGGCCGACACCTTCGGCCAGCACCATGGTCTTTTGCAGCAGCAGCAATTGCGGCTGTGTCTCCATCTGGAACTGCTCGGTGACCTGGAAGAGCTGGGCGAGGAGGCGGCCCAAGGAGATCTCGGCGATGGGCCGGCCGAGAATCGGCTCGCCGATCGAGCGGCAGGCCTGGGCGAAGGCCTCGAGCGATTGGCGCGCCGGCACATAGCCCGCTTCGAAATGCACTTCGGCGACGCGGCGGTAATCGCCGGTGAGAAAGGCCAAGAGCATGTCGGCGAGGTAATAGCGGGTGTTGCGCTCGACCCGTCCCATGATGCCGAAATCGACGACGACGATGGCGCCCTCGGCATCGATGAAGAGATTGCCGGGATGGAGATCGGCATGAAAGAAGCCGTCGCGGAAGACCTGGTTGAAGAAAGCGCCGGCGGCGTTGCCCATGATG
>DATJSH010000014.1:0-13347 GCA_035504235.1 Allostellaceae bacterium
AGCAAGCAGGAGGCGCCGAGGGCAAGGGGCGTGCGCTTCGCTGGACTGCGCCACGTTCTTCGACCGCGAAACAAATCTGCCAACGAATTGCCCACTTCAGAATACATATGTACGCAACGTTCTTGCTGCGTTTCCGAGAGATTGCTATAGATTGTGTGAATCTCTCTAAAATAATCTTTAGTTGCAATGGCGGGCGCGGCGGTACGCCGGGTTGAACGTGCGGCCCCAGGGGCTATGGTGCCGGTTCATTTAATAAGAAGCCCGAGGCGATTTTGGCCGAGACAGCATCCGATCCCAGCCTGAACCCGGCGGCGGGCGAGGCCGCGCCGCTGCCGGTGGCGGTCGCGGCGCCGGAAAAGCCGGCGCACCGCCTTCCGGCCGGGTGGGAGGTCGGCGTCGCGCCGTTCGGGCTCATCGCCATGACCTTGCTGGCGGTCGTCGTCGGCACGGTTACCGGCGTCGGCGCCTGGGCGTTTCGCGAGCTGATCGGCCTCGTGCACAACGTCTTCTTCCTGCAGCATTTTTCCTTCACTTACGACTCGAGCGTCTTCACCCCGTTCAACCCGTGGGGGGCCTGGGTGATCCTGGTGCCGGCGGTGGGCGCGATCGGCGTCACCTTCATCATCGTCAACTTCGCGCCCGAGGCGAAAGGGCACGGCGTCCCCGAGGTAATGGACGCGATCTACTACAATGGCGGGCGCATCCGCCCGATCGTCGCGGTCGCCAAGTCGCTGGCCTCGGCGCTGGCGATCGGCAGCGGCGCGGGGGTTGGCCGCGAAGGACCGATCATCCAGATCGGCTCGGCGTTGGGCTCGACCTTGGGCCAGCTGATCCGCATGCCGCAGGGTCAGCGCATCACTTTGGTCGCGGCGGGCGCCGGGGCGGGGATCGCGGCGACCTTCAACACGCCGATCGGCGGCGTCATGTTCGCGATCGAGCTGATGCTGCCCGAGGTCAGCGTCAACACCTTTCTGCCGGTCGCCGCGGCGACCGGCATGGCGACCTTTATCGGCCGGCTGGTGTTCGG
Organism: Allostellaceae bacterium; assembly: GCA_035504235.1. Taxonomy (GTDB): domain Bacteria; phylum Pseudomonadota; class Alphaproteobacteria; order ATCC43930; family CGMCC-115725; genus DATARH01. Next base: position 1,028 of record DATJSH010000014.1, read on the forward strand.
CCCGCAGCCGGCGTTCAGCGTGCCGGCGATCGACGCCTTGCCGCTTACCCATCCTGCGCTCGCGCTGGCGACGCTGGTGCTTTACGTGCTACTCGGCGCGCTGTGCGGCGTCGCCGCGGCGCTGTTTATTAAGACGCTGCATTTCCTCGAAGACGCGTTCGAGAAGGTGCCCGGCCGGTACACGCGGCATGTCCTCGGCATGCTGCTGGTCGGCTGCCTGATCTACGCGCTGCACGTGAAGTTCGGGCACTATTTTGTCGAGGGGGTTGGCTATTCGACGATCCAGTCGATCCTCAACGGCTGGGGCGCGGCTGCCTGGATGCTCGGCCTCTTATTCGTCTGCAAGCTGCTTGCGACCTCGACCAGTCTCGGCGCCGGCTCGTCCGGCGGCATCTTCTCGCCGTCCTTGTTCATGGGTTCGACGCTTGGCGCTGCCTTCGCGACGATCGCCGCGCTGCTGCTGCCCGGGCTGGGGATCGACGTGCCGGCCTTCGCCATGGTCGGCATGGGGGCAACGGTCGGCGGCGCCACCGGCGCGGCGATGACCGCGGTGACGATGATCTTCGAGATGACGCTCGATTATCACATCGTGCTGCCGATGATCCTCGCGGTCGCGGCGGGGCTTGGGGTCAGGCGGACGCTGTCGCGTGAGAACATCTACACCGCCAAGCTCGTGCCGCGCGGCCATGCGATCCCCAAGGCGCTGCACGCCAACATGTTCCTCGTGCGCGCGGCGAAAGACGTGATGGAAAAGGGCTTCGTGCTGGTCCCGGCCGAGACGCGTCTCGACGCATTCCTGCGTCAGCCCGAGCACCGCGACGGCATGCGCCACGTGATCATCAGCCATGGCGACAGGATCATGGGCGTGGTGCGGATCAACACCGGGCTGCGCAGCTCCATCGCCGAGCTCGAAACAGGCGTCACTTTCGGCGATGTCGCGCGGCGGGATTTCACGCTCGTGCGGGAAAGCGACGTGGCGTTCGACGTGATTGTCCGGCTGTGGCGCCGGAACGGGGTGATGGCGGTCGTGGTGCGCGCCGACAGCCCGCGCTTTCATGTGCCGCGCGCGGCCGACGTCGTCGGCGTCATCACCAAGGAGCATGTCGCCGATGCGGTCGCCGCCGGTATTCAGGCCTTTCCGCGTTGAGAGCCTACCACGCCGGCCTGGCGCCCCAGGCGAGAAAGCCCGAATTCTTGAGGTCGGGCTTGCCGTAGCCGAGGCGCTCGCCGTCGAGGTCGAGCACGCACCCGCCGGCGGCTTCGAGGATCGCCTGCCCCGCCGCGGTGTCCCATTCCATCGTCGTGCCGAAGCGCGGATAGAAATCCGCCTCGCCCGCAGCAATGACGCCGAATTTGAGCGCGCTGCCGCAGATGTCGCGCTTGAGCACCGGCATGGACTTCCCCTGGAAATATTCCGCGAGCCGCCGGCTGTTCTCGTGACTGCGGCTGTGGATCACGACGATGCCGTCGGTCGGCGGCATGCGCGCCGCGATCTTCTCGGGCGCGCCGCGCTGCGTCATGCGGATCGCGCTGCCCGGCCCTTCTGCGGCGTAGGTGACGCGTCGGGCCGGGCCGTGGACGACCCCCAGTACCGGCACACCGTCCTCGACGAGGCCGATGCAGACGCAGAACTCGCCGTTCCTGGCGACGAACTCCTTGGTGCCGTCGAGCGGATCGACCACCCAGAAGCGCGCGGCGGGGGGCTTGAACCCATCCTCGGGCGCGGTCTCCTCCGAGACGATCGGGATGTCGGGGAACGCCTCGGTCAACATCCTGACAATGACTCGTTCGGAGACGAGGTCGGCCTCGGTTAGCGGGGTATTGTCGCCTTTCTGGATGACGTCGAACGGCTCGGCGTAGACGCGCATGATCTCGTCGCCGGCGGCGAGCGCGGCCTTGAGGGCGATGTCGAGCAAGGCGCTCATGCCGCTTTGGCCATTGCGGCCCGAATCGCCCGCCACACCACTTCGGGTGTGGCCGGCATGTCGAGATGGTCGATGCCGAGAGACCCGAGCGCGTCGACGATCGCATTGATCAGCGCCGGCGGTGAGCCGATCGCGCCCGCTTCTCCGGCGCCCTTGACCCCGAGCGGGTTGGTGCGGCACGGCACGATATTGTAGGCGAATTCGAGCGCCGGCAGGTCATCGGCGCGCGGCAGCGCGTAATCCTGCAGCGTGCCGCTCAGCAACTGGCCGCTTTCGGGATCGAACACCGTGTGCTCGAGCATCGCCTGGCCGACGCCCTGCGCGATGCCGCCATTGACCTGGCCGGCGAGCAGCAGCGGATTGATGACGACGCCAAAATCGTCGACCACCAGATAGCGCTCGATCTTGACGACGCCGGTGTCGGGGTCGATCTCGATCTCACAGACATGGACGCCATTGGGGAAAGTCGGCGCCGGCGGGGTGAAATGGCCGCTCTCGGCAAAGCCGGGCTCGACATCGGGCGGGAGCTGCGCGGGGTTGAATGCGGCGCGCGCGACCGCGTCGAGGGTCACGGCGCGGTCGGTGCCGGCGATGGCGAAGGTTCCGCCGTCGGCATCATCGACGGCGAAGGAGATGTCGGCCTCGGCGGCTTCCAAGAGATGCGCGGCGATACGCTTGCCCTTGGCGATGAGCTTGTCGGCGGCGTGCATCAGCGCGCCGCCGCCCACCGGGATCGAGCGCGAGCCGCCGGTGCCCCGGCCAAAGCCGATCGCCGCGCTGTCCCCCTGCACGACGCGGATTTTCTCTAAGGCCAGCCCGAGTTTCTCCGAGGCGAGCTGGGCATAGGCCGTCTGGTGGCCTTGCCCAGACGATTGCGAGCCCATCAGCAAGGTGAGCGTGCCGGACGGATCGAACCGCGCCTCGGCGAATTCGTCGGGCGGAAAGCCGGACTGTTCGATATAGACCGCCTGGCCAAGCCCTCGGTAATGCCCGCGCGCCTCGGCCGCGGCGCGCCGCGCGGCAAAGCCGGCGAGGTCGACGGATTGCAGCGCCTGATCGAGATTGCGGGCGAAATCGCCGCTGTCATAGGTGAGGCCCAGCGGTGTCGCGTAGGGCATCGCCGCCGCCGGCACCAGATTGCGGCGGCGCAGCTCCGCCGGCGCGACGCCCAGCTTCCGTGCGGCGAACTCGATCAGCCGTTCGAGCGCATAGGCCGCCTCCGGGCGCCCGGCGCCGCGATAGGCGTCGACCGGGACGGTATGGGTGAAGACGCCCTTGACCGCGACATGGATCGCCGGAATCGCATAGACGCCGCTATGCATCACCGCGCCGGAAAAGGTCGGGATTTCGGGCGCGAAATTCGACAGATAGGCACCCATGTTGGCGACGAGCTCGACCGAGAGGCCGAGGAATTTGAGGTCCGCGTCGAGCGACAGGTCAAGCTTGGTGACATTGTCGCGGCCCTGCGTGTCGGTCATGAACGAGTCGGCGCGGTCGGGGACCCATTTGACCGCCCGCCCGACGCGTTTCGCGGCCCACAGCACCAGGACATGCTCGGGGTAGAGGAAGAGCTTCATTCCGAACCCGCCGCCGACATCGGGGGTCACCACGCGGATGCGGTTTTCGGGGATGTGAAGGACGTGCTCGGCCAAGAGGTTGCGCACGAAATGCGAGCCCTGGGTCGAGCTCCACAGCGTATAAGCGTCTTCGCCCGGATCGTGTTCGCCGATGGCGCCGCGCGGCTCCATCGAGGTGACGACGACGCGGTTGTTGACGATGGTCAGCGTCACCTTGTGCTTGGCGCCCGCAGCGGCGCGTCCCACCGCCGCGCCATCGCCGACCTCCCACGCGAAGCTGAGATTGTTCTGCGCTTCGTCCCACACCTGCGGCTGACCGGGGTCGGTCGCGTGCGCGGTATCGACCGCGGCCGGCAGCGGCTCGTAATCGACCACGATCAGGTCGGCCGCATCGCGCGCGGCGGCGACGCTTTCGGCGATCACCATCGCCACCGTGTCACCGACATGGCGGACGCGACCTTCGACCATCGCCGGGCGCGGTGGCAGCACCGCCCCGGCGACACCGCTGACGCACGGGACGGTGCCGAGCCCATCGGCGGCGAGGTCGGCGCCGGTCAGCACCATGGCGACCCCCGGCGCTTCCCGCGCGGCGCTCGTGTCGATTGCCCGGATCACAGCATGCGCGTGCGGCGAGCGCAGGAACACCGCATGCGCCTGCCGCGGCCGCACGATATCGTCGAGATAGCGGCCGCGTCCGGTGATGAACCGGCGATCCTCGACCCGTCGCACCGGCTGGCCGATGCCGAACTGCGTCATCGCGTGCTCCCTTTCACCTGTCAGCATAAGGTGGGGCGTATTCAGCGTCCATCGAAGGGCAGCCACCCTGGCGCGGGCCCGGGGCCCGCCGTCAGCGAAGCGTGGCTGCCAGCCAATCGACGATCAGGGCGGCGATGTCGGCGCTGTTCTTTTCGAGCATCAGCATGTGGCCGTTGCCGCGCATCCCGCGATCTTCGAGGCGGATGAAATCGACCTCGACCCCCGCCGCCCGGAGATACTCGACCGTGCAATGATCGTAGGTCGCGTGATACGACGCCTCGCCGGTCAGCAGGACGACGGGGATTTGGGCCAGGTTCGGCAGCCGGCGGGCTGGCGCCTTCTGCTGCCAGCAACGGACGACATCGGGACGATCCGGCCCCTTCTGCCGCTCGATCGCCAGCTCGTCGGGCGAAGCGGCGGGCGGGTCGTAGGCGAGCGGGAGATCGGTCAGGCCCCAGGCGCGGGTCTTGCCCTCGGCGATGACCGCGTTTTCGAAAGGCGGCCCCGCCGGCTCCAGCGCGACGATCGCCTTCACCAGATTGGGCCTTGTGTCGCCAAGGAGCCAGCCAAACGTGCCGGCCTGCGAATGAGTCATCAGCACCGCCGGCCCGATGCGATCGAGCAGCACCGTGCCGGCCGCGAGCATCAGCCGCTGGGTCTCGACCTGATCGGCAAGATACGGCACCTGCGTCGCGTAGAAGGCGTCGAAGACCGGGTCCCCGCGTTTGCCCGTCCCCGGCCATTGCGAGTGCTTTGCCGCTTGCGGCCAAGGCGGATCGGCGGCGGTCGCGGTAAACATCCTTTCGAGAGTGGATGCGGCAAGACTGGCCAATTCGCCGTCGACCTTCGGCTGCCAGGCCGAGCGGCCGCGCGCCGGCTGGTCGACCAGGTAGATTTCGTAACCGTCGGCGGCGAAGAGCTCAGCCCAGCCGGGGCGGCCATCGGGTGTGCCGAGCCAGTTGGTCGCGGTCTGCGCCATGCCGTGGAACATGACGATTGGGTAGGGGCGCCGCGTGACGCGCGGGGTCAGCCGCTCGACATACATCTGGCCGTGCATGACCTCCGCGCCGGGCGCGCCGGCATACTCGCCGCCGACGTAGAAGAAATCGCGGCGGGCGATCGCGCTCTCACTCATTGCCGGTTCATCCTGTTATTGACTTGCGCCGGTTTCGGGTGCACCGATCCGTCATCCACGGTATGCCGCTCGGAGGAAGGGTCATGGCGTCACCGAAAAAGCTTTCGCATCTCGTGCTGCAGACCAACCGGCGCGAGCAGATGATCGAATGGTACTGCAAGGTGCTCGGCGCCGATCTGCTGTTCCAGAACAAGTTCATCGCCTTTATCAGCTACGACGATGAGCACCACCGGGTCGCCTTCATCGACCCCGGCCCGCTCAACGACAAGGTCGCCGCCGAGGGCAAGACCGCGCGCGCCGGCGGCGAAGTGGGGCTGCATCATGTCGCCTTCAGCTTTGACCCGGTCGAGCTCGCCGACCATTACGAGGGGTTGAAGGCGCAAGGCATCCGGCCGCATCGCTGCGTCAATCACGGCATGACGACATCGATGTACTACTACGATCCGGACCACAACCAGGTCGAGCTGCTGTTCGATAATTTCTACACCGCGCGCGAAGGCCGCGAGTGGATGATGAACCGGTCGGCGAGCGACAAGAACCCGGTCGGCATCGATTTCGACCCGGACGAGATGGTTGCGCGCATCCGCCAAGGCATCGACCTTACCGAGCTCGCCAACATCAACGCCTGAGCTTCTGTCGCCCCAGCGGAAGCCGGGACCGCGGCCTTGGTCACCCCACTAGATGACACGACACGCCGTGATCGGGCGCGATCTCGCTGAGCGTGGGTGCCTCCTGCCGGCAGCGCGCCTCGGCGTAGGGGCAGCGTGTGTGGAACGTACAGCCGGGCGGCGGGTTGACCGGGCTCGGCACGTCACCTTGCAGCAGCCGCTTCTCGCGGCGCAGCTTGGGGTTCGGCACCGGCACGGCCGATAAGAGCGCCTGGGTGTAGGGGTGCCTCGGCTGGGTGAAGAGCGTCTTCTTGTCGGCGTATTCGACGATCCGGCCGAGATACATCACCGCGACGCGGTGGCTGATGTGCTCGACCACCGCGAGGTCGTGCGCGATGAAGAGGTAGGAGAGCCGCTTCTCGCGCTGCAAATCCATCATCAAATTGATGACCTGGGCCTGGATCGACACGTCGAGCGCCGAGACCGGCTCGTCGGCGACGATGAGCTTGGGGTTGAGCGCCAAGGCTCGCGCGATCGAGATGCGCTGCCGCTGGCCGCCCGAGAATTCGTGCGGAAAGGCGCGCATCTGGCCGCGCCGGAGCCCGACCTGGTCGAACAGGCTGGCGACCGCCGCCTCCTTGTCGCGGCCGCGCGCGATGCCGTGCACGCCAAGCGGTTCGCCGACGATGTCGCCCGCCGACATGCGCGGATTGAGGGACGAGAACGGGTCCTGAAAGATCATCTGCATCTGCCGGCGATAGGGCCGCATCGCCGATTTGCCGAGACGGGTGACGTCCTGTCCGTCGAGCAGGATCGACCCGGCGGTCGGGTCGATGAGGCGCAGCACGGCGCGGGCGACCGTCGACTTGCCACAGCCCGATTCGCCGACAAGCCCCAGCGTCTCGCCCTCGCCGATCGAGAAACTCACACCATCGACCGCATGGACATGACCGACCGTGCGGCGCAGCAGCCCCTTTTTGACCGGGAAATGCTTTTTCAGGGCGACGACGTCGAGCACCGTCGGGGAGCCGGCCGCGATGGGGCTAGCCATAAAGCCGCTCCGAATGCCAGCAGGCCGCCCAGTGACCGGGCCGCTTTTCGGCGTAATCGGGCGCGGCCGCACGGCAGCGCTCGTCGGCGAATGCGCAGCGCGGCGCGAACGCGCAGCCGGCGGGCAGGCGGGTCAGCGCCGGCACCATGCCGGGAATTTCTTTCAGCCGGCCTTCCCCATTCGGCGCGGCCCCATTACCGCCCATCACGGCGAGCTGCGGGATCGACGCCATCAGCCCGTGCGTGTAGGGGTGCAGCGGCGCGGCGAACAACTCATCGACCACCGCCTCTTCGACCTTGCGGCCGGCATACATGACGATGACCCGCCGCGCGGTCTCGGCGACCACCGCAAGGTCGTGGGTGATGAGGATGACGGCAGTACCGAGCGTCTGCTGCAGATCGAGGATCAGATCGAGGATCTGCGCCTGGATCGTCACGTCGAGCGCGGTCGTCGGCTCGTCGGCGATGAGGACGCGCGGGTTGCAGGCCAAGGCCATCGCGATCATCGCGCGCTGACGCATGCCGCCCGACAGCTGGTGCGGGTATTCCTTGGCGCGTTGCGCCGGCTCCGGAATTTTCACCAGGCGCAGCATCGCGATTGCCTTGGCGAGCGCCGCGGCTTTGGACAGACCCTGGTGCAGGCGCAGCGTCTCGGCGATCTGCTTGCCGATGGTCATCACCGGGTTGAGCGAGGTCATCGGCTCCTGGAAGATCATCGAGATGTCGTTGCCGCGCACCGCGCGCATGCCGGCTTCGTCGAGCGCCGTCAGGTCGCGGCCGGCCAGCTTGACCGAGCCGCCGACGACCCGTCCCGGCGGGCTCGGCACGAGCCGCATCAACGACAGCGAGGTCATCGTCTTGCCGCAGCCGCTTTCGCCGACGATCGCCAGCGTCTCGCCCGCATGCACGGCAAACGACACGTCGTCGACCGCCTTGACGACGCCCGCGCGGGTGAAGAGGTAGGTCTTGAGCCCGATGACCTCGAGCACGGTCCCGGTATTGGCGCGCGACGCGGGAGAGGCAGAGGTTTCGACGGCGGTGGCCAAAAATCATGTCCTGATGACGGCGCCGCCGTGGTCTTGCAAGCGGCGTTCCCGCCCGGCACCCTATCACCGTGGACGCTTCCCAAAACAGCGCCGCGCGGCACGCTCGTCTCGCCGAGGTCGAGACTGGCTTGGCGCGGCTGCGCGAGCGCCATGATCAGCTGATGAACGCGTTCAAATTCGAGGAGGCGCGGGCGCTGGCCGACGCCATCGAGGAGGCCGAGAGGAAGCGCGCCAGGCTCGCCGAGAGTTTGCCGCCATCGGCGCCGGAAGAGCCGCGACCTTATGCCGTGGCGCGGCCGCGCCGCCGGCGAGGGCGATAGGCTCAGCCGCGCGCGTGCCGGTGGTCACAGGCGCACTCCCAACAAATCGATCAGCCCGAATACCGCGCCGCTGACGATCAACAGCGGCACGGGATGCAGCTTCGGCCAATATAACAACGCCGAGGCCGCCAGCCCGGCGGCGATCCAGGCGGCAAGCCCGGCCGGGGCCACGCGCAGCACCGCGACGCCGCCCGACAGGAAGAGGCCGGCGGCGATCGGCGCGATGCCCCGCTCGACCGCGTGGTGCCAGGGCGAGCCGCGCCAGCGGCCCCAGATATTCGCGGCGGCGAAGAGCAGCAGCGATGCCGGCAGATAAAACGCCACAGTCGCGACAAACGCCCCCGCCAGCCCGGCGGCCTTCCAGCCGATCAGCGCGCAAAGCATCGACCCCGGCCCCGGCGCGGCGCGCGACAACGCGAAAAGATCGGCAAAGTCGCGGTCGTTGGCCCAGTGGTGGACCGCGATGGTCTGATGCGCGATATCGGCGATCGTCGCATTGCCGCCGCCAAACGACAGCAGCGAGAGCGGCGCGAATACCGCGCCGAGCGCTGCCAGCGCCTCGAAGAGCGATGGTTGCCGCATGGCCGCGCTCAGGCCTGCCGCCGCATCCGCGCGAAGGCGATGGCGATGCTGACCGGCGCCAATCCCAACATTACCGGCAGCATCGGCCAGCCGAAAACACCGACGCAGAGCACGGTGACACCGGCGATGACGACCGCGCTCGGTTCGGGCGTGCCGCGGGCGATCGCGCTGATGCCGCTGGAGAAGGTCAGGCCCACCACCGCGGCGGCGACCCCGTCCAGCACCGCGTGCACGCCGGTTATATTGGCGATACGGCCGTAAATCGCCGCGATGACGATGATGATCGCAAAGGGCGGGCCGAGCATCGCCAGCGCCGCCATGAAGGCGCCGGCGCCGCCCTTCAACCGGCGGCCGACGAGGATCGCCATCTTGATGCCGTTGGAGCCGGGCAGGCTCTGCCCCAAGGCCATGTCGGTGAGAAACAGCCGCTCGTCGATCCAGCCGCGGCGCTGCACCATCTCGCGATAGACCCAAGCGCCGGTGCCGCCGCCGAAACTGGTGCAGCCGAGCCGGAAAAAGGCGAGGAAAAGCGCGCTGAGGCTAACGTCCGCGACGGCCGGCTTTGTGTTCTCCATTTGCGGGCATCCCCCCTTTATTGACCATAATAGATCGCCTTGGCCGGGCTTGACCCGGCCATCCATGAATAGGCGGAAAGTTTTCGTGGATGCCCGGAACAAGTCCGGGCAAGGCGACCCTTTCTCGGGTCCCACAGGCAAATCGGCTACTACCGCGCGAAGAGGCGATCAGATAACTTCGCCGAAAAGGAGAGGCGATGGCCGACATATCGCTCGGCGAAGGACGGATCGAGGGTGCCCCGCCGCGCCTCACCCGTCTGGTCCGCGGCCTCGCCGATGCCTTTGCGGCCGAAAGCGACCGTCGCATCCTCTGGCTGCCGGTGTTTTTCGGCAGCGGCATCGCGCTCTATTTCGCACTGACCGTCGAGCCGCCACTGTGGCTCGGACCAGCGGTTGCCGGCGTGGCCGGCGCGGCGGCATGGCTGATGCGGCGGCGGCGGCTGTGGCGCAATGCCGCGTTTTGCGTGGCGATCGGCGCCGCCGGGCTGGCGCTGATCACCGCGACCGCTCGCCAGCGCGCCGCGCCGATGCTCGACCACCGGGTCGGGCCGGTGTCGTTTACCGGCCGGGTCATCGATATCGACACGCTGGAGCGCGGCTGGCGGATCATCGTCGCGCCAGATGCGGTAATGGCGGCGGTGCCGGGTCTCGACCCGGCGCAGCAGCCGCACCGGCTGCGCATCCACATCACCGCGGCGAGCGATTTGTTGAGCCCGGGCGACCGGGTGAGTCTCAAGGCGATGCTCTACCCGGTGCCGGGGCAACCGCTGCCTGGCGCGCACGATCTGCAGCGCGACCTCTATTTCGCCGAGATCGGCGGGGTCGGGTACAGCCTCGGGCCCGCGCACCGGCTGGCCGACGCCGAGGACGCGCGGCCGCCGGGCGGCTGGCGGCTGTGGCTCCTGCATCTGCGCACCGAGGTCACGCGGCGCATCACCGCCGTCCTGCCCGGCTCGACCGGCGGGGTCGCCGCGGCGCTGATCGCCGGCAAGCGCGGCGCGATCGACGAAAGCGTCATCGAGGCGTTCCGCAATTCCGGCCTGTCGCATCTTTTGGCGATTGCCGGGCTGCATCTGGGGCTCGTCGGGGCGTTTGTGTTTTTCGCGGTGCGCGGCGGGCTGGCGCTGGTGCCGCCGATCGCGTTGCGCTGGCCGATCAAGAAGATTGCCGCCGGCGCGACGCTGATCGTCCTCTTCTGCTACCTGATGCTGTCCGGTGCGGCGATCCCCACCGAACGCGCCTTTGTGATGAACGGGATCGTCTTTGCCGCGATCCTCATCGACCGGCTGCGGCTGTCGATGCGCATCTGCGCGGTCGCGGCCGGGGTCGTGCTGCTGTTCGCGCCGGAAAGCCTCGCCGGGGTCAGTTTTCAGATGTCGTTCGGCGCGGTCGTCGCGCTGCTCGCGGTCTACGAGACCTGGGGGCAGCAATTGGGCCGGCTGCTGCGACGCGGCTCGCCCGGGCGCAAGGCGCTCGGCTATTGTCTCGGCGTCGTGGTGACGACGGTGGTGGTGACGCTCGGCACCGACCCGTTCTCGATCTACCACTTTCACCGGATCATCTTTTATTCGCCGCTCGCCAATGTGATCGCGGTGCCGATCTCGGCGTTGTGGACGCTGCCGTGGGGTGTCGTGTCGTGCCTGTTGATGCCGTTCGGTCTCGAGCGCCTGGCGCTGGTCCCGATGGAGTGGGGGATCGACGCGACGATCTGGGTCGCAAGCCACGTCTCGACGATCCCCGGCAATGTCTGGCCGACCCCGCGCCTGCCGATGGGAGGGCTGGCGATCGTCGCGTTTGGCGGGCTGTGGCTGTGCCTGTGGCGGGGGAAATGGCGGCGTTGGGGCTGGGTCGGGATCGCCGCCGGCTTGGCGACGATGTTCATGACGCGCCCGCCCGACATCGTGATCGCCGATTTTGGCCGCTTTGTCGCGGCGCGTGCGGCAAGTGGCGACTATTACGTGCTCGGCGGCAATGACGAGCGTATCGCCAAGAGCCTCTTCGCCGAGGAAACCGGCGCGGAGTTGCTGCCCTGGCCGGCGCCGGGCGCCGCGTCCGACAATCTGAGCTGCGACGCCGATGCCTGCCGCTACGCGAGGCGCGGCAAGAGCGTGGCGATCGTCACCGACGACAAGGGCGTGCCCTCGGGCTGCGATGCGGCCGATGCTATCGTCAGCCAGGTGCCCGCGGGCTTTGCGTGCCGCAAGCTGATCCCAGTGGTCGACCGCATCGACAATTGGTGGCGCGGCGCGGTGGCGTTGTGGCTTGATGCCGGTGGAATCACCGTCGCCGGCGCGAATGACAGCCGCGGCGACCGGCCCTGGGTCCCGCATCCGGTCGCCGCCAAGAAAGCGCCGGAGCCAGCCGACGAGGCGCATCGCCTTCTCGTTCCCCAGCAGCGGCCAGCCGCGCCGGAGAAAGGCGATGGCAAACCGGACAATGAGCAGCCGCGCTGAGAACATATAGGGAACATAAGCGGGAGCTTCGCGGTATCAAGAGCCATCGCGCCGATTCTTTTGAGCGCCGGGGGGGGAGCGGCGCAACGTCGCGCCGAAAAGGGATGAGGTTCCGCTTTCCGGGGTTATGATGGTTAGCTTATGTAAGATTGATGTAAGCTGGTATCGACCGTGGACGATAGCGACGTCCTCCAATTCGTGCGCGAGCACGTGCCCTCCGCCTGGACGCTCGACCTGCTGTTGCTGCTGCACCGCGATCCGCAATCGTCGCGGAGCTGCGAGGCGCTGGTCCG
>DATJSH010000015.1:0-8938 GCA_035504235.1 Allostellaceae bacterium
GGGGACGCAGGTCGCCGCCGCGGTGTTGTCCGAGAACATGCGGATTCTCATCGACCGTGGTTACCGCAAGATCGAGGCAAGCGTTATCTCGACCAACGCTCCCGCGAAAAAGCTGGGACTGAGACTCGGTTGGCGCGTCGCAGCAGAGCAGATGCGCGCCTATGTTCGGAAGATCTGATCGGGCCATCTGTGATCGCGAAGCGGTTCGCCGATGCTGCGCAGGGGCAGGCCATGTGAATACTCGCACTCTCAGTCAGCTCAGTGGGCGAGCCGACACCAACAGACCGGCAACAGCGCACAAGATCTGCGCTGCCTGCTCGGCGGGATCTCGATCAGCGGGTCAATAGATCAGACAGAGCCGCTGGCACCCGTCTGCCCGGCCCGCGCCTCATCCCAAGGTTTGCGCGCGGGCCGGATTGCATGGGGCAATTATTGGCGAGGACTAGGCGCTGCCTGACCGGCTCGTTCGGCTCGCTGCCGGCGCATCACCGCCGCCAGCCGGGCTCGTACCACCGCTGTTCGCCACTGCGGAGTTCAGCGCCGAGAACAGGCTGCGGCCGTTCACCGAGCGGGAGAACGAATCCGCCTTGACCGCGAGCACCGTCATTCCGGCGAGCACCGGCACGGCGCCGCCAAGCGCCAAAGCGGCGGCGCTGGCGATCAGGAAATGGGCCGCTCCGGACCCGAGCTTACCTTCAAGCAACTCGCTCGCTCCAGGAACAAACACCTCGCCCAAGAGCTTGATGCTATTCCCGAGCACGTTCTCCTGCTGTCCCAACATGAATCTCTCCAGCCTTTGAATTCGAGACGATCACCCGCAACATGGCCTGGACGGTATCAATCCGCCCGGGCTGAAAAGAAAATTGCCTGGCACCGTCAATCCATGAAAACCGACCGTATAGACACGTGCCATTGCAGTCAAGTCAACAAAATCCAACGGGCGCACCGGCGTTGCCGAGTGCGTTCGATCCTGGTTTACCGGGAACCGGAAAAGGTGTCGGGCGCGGATGTGAGACCCCCGGCAGTTTTCTCAGGCGAAGCCTTGACCTTGGGAACCGGCGCAAAATTGGTCTGCGGCACCTCCGCCTTCGGCCCGGCCGCCTTCGCAGGCTGCGGATGGGCCGAGGAATCGCCGAGGATCAGCGGCATTCCGTCCCTGCCGGCACCGATCACAATGACCTTGGCATTGGCCGACTGCGCCAACGCCAAGGTCGCATCGATTCCCTTCCATTTCAAATAGTTCTCAGAGATTCCGGCGCCAACGATCTGCTGGAATCGTGCGATTCCTTGCGCCTCCACCTCCTTACGCTCGCTCTCGAGCCGTTCACGTTCGAGGCGATATCGATATTCTTCCTGGAGCTCATATTGTTGCATCTTTTGATTTACGGAAGCCTGGAGCGCAGGCGGAAACTGCATACTGCGTATCAACACGGCATCGAGAAACAGCCAAGGCGTCGCAGACGAGCCCGTGGCCCCTTCCGCCAACGTCAGCTTCTCGGCAAGGCGGCGCCTAATCTCATCCTGGATTTGGGATCGGCGCGCTGTATAGGTTTCGTCAGTCGAATTCCGCGAGACAACCTCGCGAATTTCAGCGCCCATCGTTGGCAAAAGCAAATTTTCCACATAATTGGGCCCAATATTTTTGTGCAAGAGGCCGGCCCTATTCTCGTTTAGGCGGAACTCCACCGCTACGTTGACCTTCATTGAGAGGCCATCCTGCGTCAGCACATCGAAATCACGCGACACGCTTTGGAGGCGGGCGTCGTAGCTGACCATATGATCCCACGGAAAGACGAAGTGGCTGCCTTCGCTGTAAACGGTCGTGGTATCCGTCCCGCCGAGGAACCGATACCACATGACCCCGACATGCCCCGCCGGGATCGTAACGACGACCCATTGCCAGGCGATAACAATAAAAAAGACAAACCCCAGCGCGGCAACGTGAATGGCTGGCCGGTTGCGGGTGTAGAAAGCGGCAAGAGAGCTTCGTTTGCGGCCGATGGCGCCCCTGAAAGCGGCGACCTGTACTGTCATCGCAATCACCTCCACAATCTCGCAGCTACAGTGGAATAGACGACCCGTCCGTTACCATCCGCAGCCGTCCTTCCTCCAGATGTACTCGAATATCTGCTGCATCGAAATACCTCTCATCGTGTGTGACGGCGATGATAGTCTTACCCCTTCCCTTGAGCATTGGAACGATCTCGCGGTAGAACTTTAGTCGGAAGGCCGGATCCTGATCAGCCGCCCACTCGTCGAAGATGCAGACTGGATGGTCCTCCAGCAGCAATACGACCAGGGCGAGACGCTTGCGCTGGCCGCTGGATAGCGCCAGTGTCGTCAACGATCGGTCCACAATTTGAACTTTATCTTGTATCTCCATTAGCCTGAGATACTCTTGCGCCGTGTCAGGATCTACCTGCGGAATGCCGTAGAGTTCTCGAAACAGATGATAGTCTTGGAAGATCGCGGAAAATAAGTTCCGATAGCCCGGCAATTCAGCCGGACCAATTGCCCGTCCGTTGAGTTCGATCTCACCGCTGTTTGGCCGGTAGAGTCCGGTGATCAGCTTCAGCAATGTTGATTTACCTGAGCCGTTTCCGCCGGTCATGAACACCACATCACCTTGCTTGACCTCGAAGTCGATGGGGCCGATGTGAAAACCCGGCTCGTCGTCTACGCTGCCGTAGCTAAAGGTTACCCCCCGCAACGCCAGCCGTTCAAAATTCAAAGCGGCCGGGTATTCGAACGACGGCACGTCGCGACCGATCTCCCTCAGTCGCGCCTCGACGGACAGGATCATCTCCGCGGCCGCGTTCACGCGCTGGAGCACCGGCAGTCCCCCTACGACAACGGAAATCGGCCCGATCAGGAACAGCACGCTGGCAGTGATCTTGACCACCGTTGTGCGATCGACACCTGTCACCATCGGAACCAGAAACACCACGACCCCGGCCAATAAGAAGAAGGCCACTTGCGAGGCGACGAAATCGGCCGTGAAAAGCTCTCGCGTGGTCAGGCGCTGGCGCGTGACTTCGGACGACAATTGACGGATATGAGTAGCTAGCTCGCCGGATCGGGCGAAGTTCAACTTTACTTCCTTTACTCCGTCGACAAAGTCGGCGAAACTACCGAACAATGCGGTGGAGGTCGCGAACGCCCGGGCTAGCTGCTCGCTGATCTGTTTGGTTCGCGACATGTGAAACCAGACGGCGACGGCGGTGAAGAAGGAGCCGAGCAACAGGGCAGTCAACGACAACCAAGCCAAGTACACCATGATCGCAATGACGAGAATGGCGGATTGCCCAATGAGGATTAGATTGAGTGCACCATCGGATATGACTTGCATCTCGGCGCCGATGGTATTGTAAAGCTCACTTTTGTCGAAGCGCTCAACGTCCACAAGATCGGCGGACTGCAAAGCTTCGACAAAGCGGTTGCGCAGGCCATCGACGGTTGCTTCGGCGAGGCTCGAAGCGCTCAGCATAAGGGCGCGTTGCGAAACCGCGTAAATTAGGATGGCAAGACCAAGGGTAATCAGCGCACCCGCGCTGCCGCCACCCGGCAAGCTCGACGTTGCCTGATTGATCGTGGCGAGCACAGCGGCATTCGCGATCGCCGACATAACGGCGAAAAAAAGAAATTGCCGCCAAGTATAGCTGAGTTCCCGCCCGAAGATGGCCAGAAACGTCACGATTTACCCCCTGCAATAGCCGGTCAGCAGCCGCAAGTGCTCCCGTTTGGGATCACCTGGCAAAGCTGGTCGGCAACCTCAACACAACCTGGTGACATAACTTGCGAGCGAGCCATTAGAGGAGCAGTATGCCGTCGATGTTGCCCTTTGCCAACCGACTGATAATTCAATCAAAAAGGGTAACTTACACGGTCAGTAGGAGGAGGACGCCCTGCAACTCTCAGATTTGGCGACGTTTGCCGCGCAGGTCGTTTCGATTTTTTTTATCGTGAGCTACGTCTCAAGCGCTGCCACCGAGGGCCTGTCCTCAGCGTTTCGTGTTCGTGCACATTTGCTGTTACGCTCCATACAAAGATTGCTCAACGAGACCCACAACAGTTCCCCGCTTACACTGGCAATATACAACAGCTACCTGTTCAATCCGCAGCAGACGGAGCGGGCTCCTTCACTCCGCGCGCTGGGGAGCCGTCCGGCAGCGGTCGACAAGATGACCTTTGCCCGAGCTCTGATGGACGCGGTCGGAATATCCGGGAATGATCCCGATGCAATGGTTGCGCAAATTAATAGAACGGTTGTCGATGTTGATCTTCGGCGTTTCGTGATTGAGCTCATCAATCGGAATGCTGAGGACATCCGGCGCGGCAACCGCGGCGATGAAGGACATCCCGCGGGACTGGCGAGAATACAGCTGGAAATAGCCAATTGGTTCGACAGGTCCACCTACAGCCTCGGCGACGAGTATCGACGCTATACGCAGGGATCGAATTTCTTGATCGGGTTGGCGCTGGCGATTGTGCTGGGGCTTGAGCCGCTTCCGCCCGCGCTGGCCGCCCTGGCTCCTTCCCCCTTGGCCGCGAAGGTCATAGGATTCCTGATGGTGGCTATTTCGACGCTGTTCGGTGCGCCGTTCTGGTTCGCCCTCCTCGGGAGATTGGTTCCAATCAAACCCCAAGTCCCTCCGCCGGAGGTGGGTGCTTCACCACCGCCGGCCGGTCCCCCGGCCGGTGGGTCTCCATCCACACCGTCGCCGCCGGGTCCGCCGCCGGCGCCCGCACCGACCGCTGGGCCGGGGACTCCAGCCCCTGCCGCGCCACCACCATCGGAACCGCCGGGCGCGCCACCGGCCGGGCCCCCGCCATCGGGCCCAGCCAGCCCGACACCCGCCATATCCCCGGTTCCGACCGGATCGGTCCCGACACCGGGTCGACAATGACGATGATCGGCCGAGTGGCGATCCCTGCCGTCGGCTATGCGCTCAACCGCGTTCGGTCTTCACCTAGACTGTCCCGCACGGCTCAGTCGTTGAATTCGACGGTATGTACGAGTTGCCGTTCGCCTTGTTGGCGCGCGATCCCCTGAATCACTTGGTCCTGTTGACCCTGGCGCCGGATCGTGACTCGGAACGGTGACTGACTCGCCGCCCGCGCGCTATAGAGGACTACTAAAATCTGATAGCGCCCCGGCGCAGGAGCTTCAAAACGGATGTTTTCGGCTGACGCGTCTTCCGCACCAGTCGCATCAACATCGAGTTCGCCGCCGCCAGCACGCTTGTTGTTATAGGCGATCTCTTCACCATTGGGGCAGACGATATGGAGATCGAGATCGTTGTGGTCATCCCAGGCAAGGATGACCTGTAATCTCCCCGATTGCCCGCCAAGCGCCTGTACCCGAGCGGCGTCGGACGACGGCGGCGGGACGAGATTGGCCGGCGCGTCTGCATTTTCTTGGTCGGCGGCCAACTCGGCAGGATGAGACGCGTCGCGGTCGTCCTGCGATCCGGCCGCGCCTGGTCCGCCGGTGGTGGGCGGGGTGCCCGGCATGGTGCCGGGGGTATCCACGACTTCGGTGCCGAGGTCCCAAAGGTTGCGGCCTGTAGTTGCAGAGGAATAGGAGTTCAGCTTGAGGCCAAGAACAGCGAGCGCCCCGATCATTGGTGCCGCGCCGCTGCCGATCAGCAGCGCACTGGCGCTCATCGCCAGCAGACTATGGACGAGGCCCGCCCCCACTTTCCCGGCCATGTATTGGGAAGCGCCGGGCAAGAAGATTTCGCCTAGCAGGCTAGCCGCGTTACCTCCCACACGGTTCTGTTCCATTTTCGGCTCCTGCGGATAGAGTTGCGGTATGCGTTGCCGCACGCCGGAGCGCGCGCGAGCAGAATGCTCGTTATATAGTCGTTCGTGAAGAACGTTTCGCGACGGGTTAACCGAGATTTAGGCCGGTCGGAAGCAGCGCGGGTGCGGTAGCAGCTCCTGGAAGAGGGTGCTTAGAAAGCCGCGTCAGCCGGCGCAGGGGGAGGGCGAAGTTGTACCACGGTGGCGAGGACGGCGTTGGCGCGCCAGCACGGTCCTTGAGGTAGTTGCGGCCCATTCGATGCTGGCTTGGGAACGCTGGCCGTGACTCGCCATGGGTTGCGCGCATCGCCTTGCACCTGGAATGTGCGATCACCGCTCTGAGCCAATCGATCAATCGATCTCGTGGCATTGATATGAGAAATCCTGGCTTGCCCTGCTGAATCAGCTGACACCGCAACGGCTCCGATCTCCTGGCGACGACGATGCTCGCGTCCGGTGACCTCCGCGCGACGATAGCGCCGCCGCGCCAGGCTGTTGAAGCTGTGGGCGAGGAGGATCATCCGCATCGGCACAATCAGCAGATGCGCGGAAGTTGCTCGCCCGACAGCCAATCGACAATGCGCGCACAACCGAATCCGGTCGTCATCTGCGATCCGCTTTACGTCGCGAACTAAGGCAAGCTGGTCGCGATCGTCGCTCCGGAGGCCGCAGAGGCAGTACTCGATGCGATGCGCGCCAATCCGCTCGGGCGGGACTCGGTCATCATTGGCGAAGCGGTTGCGGACGATCATTGCTTTGTGCGAGCCCAAGCAATTCGCAGGCGGCAGCGACCTCGGGCCGCACCGGCACTGCCTCCTCCTCGAGATGGAAGCCGACTTTCGACTGCTGCGCGAGTTCGTTCAGCGCGGCGGCAAGACCGCCGCGGGTCGGGTCGCGGATGACGCGCAACCCCGGGGCGCCGGCCTCGACCATCGCCGCGACAAGACCGTGGACTGCCGCGGAATCGGAGACAAGATCGATGTCGAATGCGAGGTTCTGGCGCTTTGACATGACGGCGACGCCATGATCGCCGATCGTGCCCGAGAGGATCACGCGGTCGCCTGGACGCGCCTTTTCGGCCGAGAGATCGAGGCCCGCGGGCACGGCGCCGATGCCGGTGGTCGAGATGAACACGCCGTCGGCTTTGCCCCGCTCTACGACCTTGGTATCGCCGGTGATGATGGGAACCCCGGCGCCGCGCGCGGCAGCGCCCATGCTGTCGGCGATGCGCTCGAGATCGGCGAGCGGAAAGCCTTCCTCGATGATGAAGCTTGCGGAAAGATAGAGTGGCCATGCGCCCGCCGACGGCGATGTCGTTGATCGTGCCGTGGACCGCCAGCGAGCCGATGTCGCCGCCGGGAAAGAACAGCGGCGAGACGACGTAGCCGTCGGTCGTCATCACCATGCGACCGCCGGCGACATCAAAGGCCGCTTGGTCATTGCCGCTGCGCAGCCAGTCATTGTCGAAAGCTTCATGGAAAATGTCGGCAATGGGCTGCGCCATCGCGCGGCCGCCCGAACCGTGCGACAGGTCGACGCGGCCATGGCGGATATCGAGGCGGCGGCGATAGGCTTTGGGGCTCATGCGACCCTCCGGTCCTGGTCGCGAAAGCGGCTATAGGTCCAATGCGCCGCGCAGGCGCCTTCCGAGAAGACCATGCAGGAGCCCATCGGCGTATCGGGCGTACATGCGGTTCCGAGCAGCTTGCATTGGCTCGGCGTCTTGACGCCGCGCAGAATGGCGCCGCATTCGCAGCCCGGGTTGTCGCGGCCGGCGATCTCCTCGAGATCGAAGCGGCGCTCGGCATCGAAGGCCGCATAAGCCGTCTCCAGACGCAGGCCGCTATCAGGCGCGGTTCCGAGTCCGCCCCCATTCGAAGCTCTGGCGCAGTTCGAAAATCTCGGCGACCGCGGCTTTGGCGATCGGGTTTCCGTGGCGCTCGACGGCGCGGACATACTGGTTCTCGACCTCGTGGCGGCCTTCATTGACCTGGCGGACGCCCGCGGCATCCGCATCAGCGCTTCGAGCGCCATCGCGGCCTGCCCTTCGTATGTTTGAGAAGTCCGAACGCCGAGCAACGCCGCGGCGGCGTCGAACAAGCGACCCATGCTGGTGGTCTTGGCGCCGGCCGGCGCGCCGAGCAGCTTGCTCACGAGCGGGCGGGCCAGCGGGATATCCGGAAAACAGCGGGTCGCCTCCTCGGTCGGGCCGAGAGCGGCCAAGGCGGCGATCCCCATGCACCACGGATCGCGGGCGGCGCGATCGCCGCCGCACAGCGGCAATGGCAGGAGATGTCCGAGCCGCTCCAGCCGGCGGTGCTGACGACGATCAGTTCGCCGCCCCAGGCGCCGCCATCGTCGCCATAACCGTAGCCGTCGAGCGCCAGACCGAGAACCGGTCCGGGCACCCGATGTTCGGCAGCGACCGAAGCGATGTGGGGACGCGTGATGCTGCACCGCGACGACCGGAAGACCGCTTGCTTCCGCAAAACGGGTGGAATGGAAATCAGGATGCAGGTCGCAAGCGACCGCCTCCGGCGTCAGGTCGAGGATGTCGAGGAGATGGCGCACCGCTTCCTCGTGGAAACGGATCGTCGCCGCATTGTCGAGGTCGCCGATATGCTGCGAGACAAAGGCCTCGCGCCCGCGCGTGACCGTCACGGTCGCCTTCAGATGGGCGCCGACGCCGATCACGGCGGGCCCATCCTCGCCGAGATCGATCGGCTCGGGAACGAAGCCGCGCGAACGTCGGACATAGGCGGGGACGCCGTCGATGACCGCCATGACGGAATCGTCGGCGCGGGCCGTGATCGGGCGGTCATGCGTAACGATTAGGTCGGCAATGCCGGCGAGCCGGCGCCGGGCATCATCATCCTCGACCACCAGCGGCTCACCACTGGTGGCGACGAGCGCAATCGGCAGGGGTCGCGACCGCCAGCCGGCATCAGTCGGGCTTCCCGCCAGCGCATAGAAAAGCAGGTGATGGACCGGCGCATAGGGGAGCATCAGGCCGATGGTCGTCAGACCCGGCGCGATCGAAGGGGCGAGGCCGGATCGATGCTGCATCAGCACAACAGGCCGTTCGCTGCGCGAGAGGAGCGCGCGTTCGGCTGCGGCCGGCGCGGCAATGAGA
>DATJSH010000016.1:0-5563 GCA_035504235.1 Allostellaceae bacterium
GAGGCGGTCGGCGCGATGTGCGAACTGACGCCGGCCAGCTCGGCTCGGCTGTCGCTGGCCGAACGGTCGGCGGAGACCGGGGCGGAGGCGGTGTCATCGGCGCCGGGGCCGCGGCCCGATCCCGCTGCGGCCGGATGGGACGTCGCGGTCACCCGCGCCAACGCCCGCACCCAGGCCGACGTCCGGCGGGCGCGGGCCTGAGCCAAAGCCTGAGCCAAGCCTGAGCCAAAGGAGGCGAGCAAAATGAGCGCAGTTGTCGAGGTCCCGGCCTATGGCCCGACCGCCAATTTCATTGTCAGCGAGGCGAACGGCTACCGCTCGCGTGAGCAAATCGTCGTCGCCCAGGGCGGCCTCTATCCCGACGGGACGGTCCTGCAAGCGCAGGCCGGCGACGAAATCAAGTATGCGCCGTTCGCCGGCGGCGGCGAGGAGGACGGCGTCGCGCTCGCTGTGCTGTTTCAGACGGTGGACGCCCGCGAGGCCGACGTTAGGGCGACCGGCATGGTGCGCGACTGCGAATTGCAGCGGGCGATGCTGAGATTTGTCGGCGAGATCGGCGAAGCGGAGCGAATGGAGGCTTACGCCATCCTCGCCGCCGCTCACGTGGTCATGCGGTGACGAAGAAAACCGCCGGACTTGGAGGCCGGCGGCATTGAGACGGAGAAGCAGAAAAACAGGGAGGACTTAAGCCGAAAAGGTGGCTTGAAACGCAAAGAACTTATCACGGCCGCGCTCATCGCAAAAGGGCGCCGGCGGCGGATCACAAGGACTTGCGGTCATGCTCCTCTCCAATCTGTTCAATCTGCCGACGTTCCAGGCCGTCCAACTCACCGCGGTCATCGAACGCATCGCCTTTCAACCGTCGATGCTCGGCGCGTTCGGGCCGGCGTTGTTCACCGTCTCAAGTTCAAGCACCCGCCAGATCGCCATGGCGCAAAGCGAGGGGGTGCTGTCGCTGATCCCGACCTCGCCGATCGGCGCGCCGCCAGTCGAGCTTGAAAAGAAGCCGAGCGATCTGCGCTCGTTCATCATTCATCGGCTGGCCAAGGGCTCGACCCTGATGGCCGAAAGCCTGACCGGCCTCATGCTCGCGCCGGACTTCCAGCAGATCGCCATGGTTCAACAGGAATTGGCCGACCGCAGCGCCAAGATCCGAACCGACCTCGAATTCACCCAGGAATTCATGCGGCTCGGCGCGGTGCTGGGCCGGGTGCTCGACGCCGACGGCTCGGTGCTCGACGACTTCTGGCAGAGCTGGGGCGTCCCGCTGCCGGCGTGGATCGATTTCCCGCTCAACGACCCCGCCGCCAATCTGCGCATGCTGTTGCGGCAATTAACCCGCGACGTTGAGCGCACCTCGCAAGGTGGCTGGATTCCCGGGCGGACGCAATTGCACGCGCTCTGCGGCGCCGAATTCTACGAGCGCTTGGCGACCCATCCGAAGGTCGAGGCGACCTACCTCAACTGGTCGGCGGCGATGGATTTGCGCGCTCAGATCCTCGATCAATTCCCGTTCGGCGGCGTCATCTGGCACGACTATCGCGGCACCGACGACGGCACGACGATGGCGATCGCCGGCAACGAGGCGCATTTCTTCCCGGTCGGGGCCAACGAGGCGTTCCGCTGCATTTGGGGGCCAGCGGAGTTCGACCCGTTCATCAATCTTCCAGGGCGCGAGATTTACGCGCTCACCATCCCCGATCGCGACCGCGGCGCCTGGGTGCGGTTCGAGGCTTACAACTATCCGCTGTTCGTGTGCTCGCGGCCGGACATGCTGCGGCGCGGCCGGATCAGCGGCAGTTGAACGCCAATGGCGCTGTTCGACGACATCGACGCGCGCACCGCCGCGGCGGTCGGCCGGGTGTTCGAAGACCCGATCATCTGGCGGCCGATGCTCCCCGGCGGCAACGATTTCGTCGCCACTCCGGGCGGGCGGCCTGATCCGAACCGGCCAGTCCGGCCTTTGCCGGCGATCGTGACTTGGGCGATCACCGAGCAGCCGATCGTGAGCGGGAGCGGCGGAGGCCTGGTCGGCACGGCGACGCTGATGATCGACTTCGAACTCCGCTGGTTCGAGGACGCGGATTGGCGGCGCTTCGGCGCGCCGCGCCGCGGCGACCGAATCGAGATGCCGCAAGAGCGCAATCCCGCCAATCGCATGGCCGAGATCACGCGCGTCGGCGACGACGGCTCGGCCCGTTTTTATTGCTGGTGCTCGCTGGTGAACGTCGCATGATCCTCGGTCAAGACGTGCTGCGCCTCATAACGATCAAGGCGCTCAAAGGCCGCACTTGGGCCGGCGGGCGGGTGTACGATTCGCCAGCTCAACCCGCTGACCTCAAGATCGCTGAGGAGCGCGCCCCGTTCATCGGCGTCTATACCGACGACGCCGACGCCGACACTGAGGGCGACTCGCTGCACAATCCCGACGCGCGGGTCCAACTGACCATCGAGTGCGCGGTCGCCGATCAGATCGTGGTGGCGCCGGCCGGGCCTGACGCCAACGCCCATGCGCCGCCGGGCGGAACGCAGACCACGACGCTGGCGCAGACCGATAGCGCGCTCGAGCTGTCGATCGGCCTCCTCTCTCAACAAGCGTTGCAAGCTTTGCTCGCCGTGGACAGCCCCTGGTCGGAATTGTGGCGGCTGTTCACCGTCGCCGGGCGCCCACGGGTCGAGGTCCGGCGCGGCGGCCCCGGTCAGCAGCAGCAGCAAAGCGCGATTCGCTTCGCCTCGCGGATCATGCGGATGCAGCTCGGCGTCTTGGCCGATCCGGTTTATGGCGAGCCGATTCCGAACGGTTTTTGGCGCGAGTTCTTCGACCTCGCGCAGGACGATCCGGATCTCGACGCCGCCGCCGCGCTCATCAAAGCGCATTTCGAGACCACGCCCGGCCTGCCGTCGTGGCGGATCGAACAGAAGCGCGGCAGCTACACCTTGCGCGGTCTGACGGCGCTCGGGATCGCGCCTTTGGACATTCCGGACATTCCGGAGACTGACCCGGGCGGGCGATCCGCCGCAGCTGAATGAGGCTTCTCATGGCGCAAGAACCAAAGTTCGTTGTGTTGGGCAAGATGGGCAGTCAATCGAGCGGCGGAGCGCCCGGGCCTGCCGGTCCGCCCGGCCCTCAAGGGCCGGCGGGGCCGCCGGGGCCGGCGGGTCCGGAAGGGCCACCTGGTCCGGAAGGCCCGCAAGGGCCGCCGGGCGACCCGGCCGACGTGGCACGGATCACCGCGTTAGAGACGACGGTCGCGGAGCTGCAGGCGACCATCCGAGAAATCAAGGGGAGCGAGACGTGACCTTGGCGGACAATCGCGAGCCGCCGCTGTTGGTCGAGGCGACGCCAGTTGATCTCGGCAGGCTCGACGCGCCAGTCCACGGAGGCCGGCCGGGGCCTCCGGGTCCGCCCGGCCCGCAAGGACCAGCCGGCCCGATCGGCATGCGCGGCCCGCCGGGTCCGGCGGGTCCAGCGGGGGAGATTGGCCCTGTCGGCGAAGCTGGGCCACAGGGCGCGCCAGGAGCGGCCGGCGAGCCGGGGCCGGCAGGGGTCATAGGGCCGGCGGGCGAAACGGGCCCTGCGGGCGAACCTGGGCCGCAGGGCGAGCCGGGGCCGGCAGGTCCGCCCGGCCCGGCGGGCGAAGACGCCGACGTGACCCGCCTTGTCGTTCTCGAGGAGCGGGTCGAGACGCTTGAACGCCTGGTCGAGGAACTGAGCGGCAGGGAGCCGTGAATGGCGAACGAACTCAGCCGCCTCATTCAAGATGTCGCCGAGATGCAGCGCCGGATGGCCGGCGGCGTGCATCAGGGGACGGTGGACGAAGTCAAGGGCGACAAGGTGCGGGTCGCATGGGGCAAAGACCCGGACGGCAAGCCGGTCAAGTCGCCGTGGCTCGACACGTCCAATCATCGCGGCGGGGCGCGTGAGCGGCGGTTCTACAAGAAGGGGCAGAACGTCACCATCGACACGGTCAACGGCCAGATGGACGAGAGCGCGACGGTGTCGGCGGACGCGCCCAACGAAAAGTTCAAGGCGCCCGACCACGCCGAAGAGGCGGGGGAGGATGCGGAGACCTATCAACTCGGCGAACTGCACACGACCAAGAAGGGCGACAGCTACGAGATTTTTCTGCGCGAGGAGCGGAAGGAGCAGAAGGACGGCGAGCCGCAGCAGCGCGCTGCCGCTAAGCCGAGCATGAAGTTTCGCTTTCACAAGTCCGGCGGCGTCACCGGCCAAGTCGGCGAGGCCCGCTTCGCCGCGCACGAGAAGGGGGCGAAGCTGCGGATTGGCGAGCAATGGATCGCCGTCACCAAGGACGGCATTCTGTTTTCCAGCCCGCCGACGCTGGCGAAGGAAGACCCAATTCCCAACGACGATGGATAGGAGCGATCATCATGGTTGAGCCTCTGCGCGAATATTACGTCCGAGTCCCCGGTCTCAAGGAGGTCGGCGGCCGGCCGATCAAGGTGCGCGGTCAAGATCGCGTGGTGCTTCTGACCGCGGCGCAAGCCGCTTACTGGCTCGATCAGGGAACGATCGGCGCAAGCCCGGGCGAGACGCCGCTCGGCGGGGCCCTGGGGCGAAAGCCGCGCGAGGTCGGCGCTCCGAAGCGCAAAGGAAGCGGCGCACGATGAATAACCGCGCCGAAATCGACGATCTGTGGCCGGACCTTCGGCGCGGGCGAATCATCCTCGCGCCGGTCCGGGTCGGCATGGATCGGCGCACCGGCAAGATTCTGGTCGGCTGGCCGCACGTGTTGCAGTCGATCGAGACCATTCTCATGACCCGCTATCACGAGCGGGTGCTGCGCCGCTGGGCCGGCTCGTTCGTTCCCCACATGCTCGGCGAATCGGCGATCCCGCGCGTCATCACTCGGTTCCTTTGGGCCATCGCCTCGGCGATCGAATTGTGGGAGCCGAACTACCGGGTGACGCGAGTTCGGATCGAGCAGCGCGAGGACGAGAGCCGCCTCACCAGCGCCGAGCAATTGCGCGTGGGCCAGATGAGCAACCGGATCGAGGGCGTTTATCGGCCGCGCGGCCATCTCGGCGACTTCACGCCTGAGGCGCGCCGCTCGGCCGGTCTGGTCGTCCGCGGCGGCGGGCAGTGGGAGGCGACATGAACCGCCTCGGGCTTTTGGACCCCACGAAGCTGCCGCCCTTCGAAGTGCTGGAGACGCTCGACGCCGAGGAATTGCTCGACGCCCGAATGACCCGGCTGGTCGAGGTGTGGAAGGAGCACGATCCGCCGGCCAGCGCGGCTTACGATGTCGAGGCGCTCGAATTCGATCCGATCAAGATCACTCAGGAAGTCTCGACCTATTTCGAGCTTCTGCAGCGCGACCGAGTCAATCAGGCGGCGCGATCGGTCACGCTGGCTTTCGCGGTCGGCGGCGATCTCGACGCGATCGCCTCCCGCTATCCCGGCGGCGTCCCGCGCCTCAGGGACGAAGCGGGCAACCCGGACGAAGACGATGACCGCTATCGCCGACGCATCTGGCTATCGCCGGCGACGTTGAGCCCGCATGGGACCGAAGAAGCTTATGTGTTCTGGGCGCTCACGGCT
>DATJSH010000017.1:0-5977 GCA_035504235.1 Allostellaceae bacterium
GCGGAGATGAGGTTCGTTCAAGTTGCGAGCGTCGGGACGTTGCTGCTTGGCGGCTGCGTCAGCGTTCAACAGCAGACGGTGGCGCCCGGAGCAGCGCCGCCTCGGCCCATCGCCGTCGTGCCGGCAATTGTTCGTCCTCCGGCGGTTGTTCATCCTCCGGTGATCGTCCACAAAACCGCCGCATCCGGCGTACCGATCGTGCTGGATAGCGCCAACTCGGTCGACCCGAGCTGCCATTCTTTGGGCGTGCCAACGGCCCGCGTAACACAAGCGCCGGTGCACGGCTCTGTGAAGCTGCTTCAGCGGGACATTTATCCGCAATTTCCGCCCGGCAATCCGCGCTCATCATGCAATAGCACCAAGGCTCCGGGTATCGTTGCCCAATACGCCTCCACAGCGGGGTTCACTGGCTCCGATTTTACCGCCGTTGATGTCATCTTCCCGGACGGCAAGGAGGCCGAATTCAAATTCGCCATCACCGTCAAATGATGCGAGACAGCGCGCGTGGCCCGCGCATGTAACCACCGATAGTGCGACCGCGACGAGCGCGCCCAGCACGCCGCCAAAGGCGCCCCGGAGCATCGGGGCAGCGGCGAGGCCGCAACCGCCTGTAAGGGCGAAAAATCGGCCGGGACGACTGTTTAAGGTGCCGACAGCATCTTCTCGATCAGGCGATCGAGCGTCTCGCGCTCGTCGGGATCAAGGCGCCCCACAAATCGCTCGTACTCCAGTTCCTCAAACGACTTCCGAGGTCCGCTGCGCGGCGGCACCTGTTGCACCTGGCTCGGAAAACCACGGCCGCGCGCGCGATGGCTCGCCAAGTCGGTGAGGTTTTTAAGTCGCTTCGCGACCGCCTGGATGTCCGCCATGAGCTTTCCTCCCGTCTAACCCCGTGTAGGCGCATATATATGCCATATTTTGTACAGATCGGCGGCCGCTTCTATTTAACATATTGATTTTGCTGGCGTCCCCAAGGGGATTCGAACCCCTGTTACCGCCGTGAAAGGGCGGTGTCCTAGGCCTCTAGACGATGGGGACGTGCGAGGCGCGTACGCGGGCCGTTGATCTAGCGGCAGCGCGGCGGGAAATCAACCACGAGCCTTCAATCGGCACGCCTACTCCCCCACCCGGCCACCCAATTAGCATACTTTCGTTGGGTGGCCGGGTGGGGAGTGGGCCGGCGCCGCATTCCGCGTCCGCGGAATCTAATAGCTGATCGGCCCGAACAGCCAGACAAGCCAGGTCGCCGCCGCGAGAAACGGTCCGAATGGCAGCGCCGAGTGGCGGTCGAGACGCCGGCCGGCAAGCATCATGGCGCCGGCCGCCGCGAGAGCGGCGAGCGCCGCGCCGGCGAGCACGCTCGGCAGGCCGGTGACGCCGACCCAGGCGCCCGACGCGGCGAAGAGCTTCGCGTCGCCAAGCCCGAGCCCTTCGCGCCCGCGCAGCCGCTGGTAAATCCGACCTACCGCCCAGAGCGCGAGATAGCCGCAGACAACGCCGAGCAGCGGATCCCATAGCCGCTCGGGCTCGAGATCGCCGGCGACAGCCAGTCCCAGGACGATCAGCGGCAAGGTCAACGCATCGGGAAGGATCGTATGGCGCCAGTCGATCCAGCCGAGCGTCAGCAGCCACCAGCCCAGCGCCGCGTCGACCCACGCATCGAAGCCGCGATCGATCCCGAGCGCGACCACCGCGATCGCCAGCGCCGAAAGCTCGACGGCGGGATAGAACCAGCCGACCCGTGCGCCGCAATGCCGGCAACGCCCGCGGGTCATGAGCCAGCTGGCGAGCGGAATCAGATCGCGCGCGGTCAGCGCCGCGCCGCACTTGGTGCAACGAGAGTGTCCGCCGCCAAACGCCTCACCCTCGGGCAGCCGATCGATGACGACGCCGACAAAGCTGCCGACAAGCGGCGCCACGGCAATTAGATACCAGTCGGCGAGGCCCAATGGCGCCACGGAACGGGCGGCGGCCGCTCAGCCGATGGCTTTTTCCAAGAGCTCGAGCGCGGCCAGCGAAAAGGTGCGCATATTGTTCATCCGGTCGCCGCTCCGCGTCTCGATCGTCGCCGCGCGCTCGCCGCTGGGACCAATCACCGCGACGCAGGAATGGCCGGCATCATGGCCGTAGCGGCTGCCGCTCGGGCCAGCAGTGCCGGTCTCGCCGATCGCCCAATTCGTGCCGAGCCGTTCCTTGATCTTTCGCGCGAAGAGCAGCGCATAAGGCTCGGTCGACGGGGTGATGTCCTTCAATGCGGCGAATTCCTCGTCGCTGACGCGCAACAGCTCGGTGCGCGACGCTCGCGTGTAGACCACCGCCCCGCCGATGAAATAGGCCGAGGCCCCCGGCACCGCCAGCAGCGCCGCCGATACGAGGCCGGCGGTCGACGACTCGCCGACGCTGACCGTCTCCTTGCGCGCCTTCAATTTCTCGGCGATCCGTTCCGCGCATGGCATCAAATCCTGTAACATCGGGCCTCTCCCTCTGGTGCCGGGCCAACTCTCCCAGTCTGCCGCACCGATTTGCAAGGGTTTGCGTTGACCAACACCGTTCTCACCCTGCACGACCCGGAAGCGGCGCGGCGCCATTACGCTCGAGGGTTACGGTACGGCGGCTCAGCAAAATCGGTCGGGCCAGCGTTGGGCCCCGTGCAGGATGGTGACGATCTGTACCGCATCGACCTTGACCCGATAAGGCACGATATAGGGCGTACCGGCAATGACGAGTTCTCGCGTGCCGGCCACCCTGCCCGGGCGGCCGGAGGCGGGAAATCGCGCCAGGCGGCCCACGGCGTCACGAATGCGGGCGATCATGCGCGAAGCGGCCGCCGGATTGTCGGTGGCGATGCGCTCTTTGATGTCTTCCAGCCGGCGGAAATAGCGCGGCGCGAATTCGAGCCGATAGGTCGTCACTATGGCTTCAGCAGCCGGTCGTACTCCATGTCAGCCTGGTCTTCCGACAATACCTGGTTGCTATCGAGCTCGACGATCCCCGCTGTGATCTCGCCGATTTGCCACTCGTTGAGCTCGACATACGCGGCAATGGCCTCGGCGGCGAGATACGATTTCGAGCGCCGCACGCCGCGCGCCAAGGCATCGAGCTTGGCGTTCAACCCGGCATCGATGCGTGTCGTCACCACGGCGCTGGTCGGAGAACCCATGAGAATCACCTACATATGAACAATGCGTATGTATACATTTAAATCAGCCCCGAAAACCACTCCTCTTCGTCTTTCGGAAGCGGGGCAAGTTTATCCATGACCAATACGCTTCTCACGCTGCACGACCCCAAAGCGGCGCGGCGTTATTACGAAGCCGGGCTGTGGCGTGAGGACACGTTCTACACGCTCGTCCAAAAGCACGCCGCCGAGCGGCCCAACGCCCCGGCGCTGCGCGATGCGACGCGGCGGCTGTCGTGGGTAGAGCTGTTGCGAGCGGTCGACACGGTCGCCGCCGATCTCGACGGAGCCGGCCTGAAGCGCGGGGAGCGGGTCGCGGTGTGGCTGCCCAACCGGGTCGAGGCGGTGATCGTGTTCCTCGCCTGCTCGCGCCAGGGGTATGTGTGCAACCCGTCGCTGCACCAGAACTACACGGTCGCCGAGATCGTGGCCTTGCTGGAGCGCACCAACGCCGCGGCACTGTTCGCGCAGCCCGGCTACGGCGCCGACGCCGCCCGCGCCGATATTCTCGCCGCGGCGAGCGCCCTGCCCTTCCTGCGCAAAATCTACTCGGTCGGCGGCGACGCGGCAGCACCATTTCCAATGAATGCCGACACGGTTCCGCCGCCGGCCGGCGACCCGGACAGCGTCGTCTATCTCGCCTTCACCTCGGGCACGACCGGCACGCCAAAGGGCGTCATGCATTCGGCCAACACGCTGTTCGCCAACGCCCGCGCGATGGTCGGCGACTGGGGCCACGACAGCTCGACCGTGCTCTTGTCGCTGAGCCCGCTGTCGCACCACATCGCCACCGTGGCGATCGCCCAGGCGATGCATGCCGGCATGGAGCTGGTGGTCAACTCGCCGCCCAGGGGCATGACCCCGCTCGACTGGATCGTCGAGACCGGCGCGACTTACGTGATGGGCGTGCCGACACACGCGATGGACATCCTTGCCGAGATGCGCCGCCGCGGCCTCGCCAAAGAGACTGAAGAGTCGCTCGGCAAGGTCAAGACCTTCTATATGGCCGGCTCGGTGATCCCGCGCGAGGTGGCGCAGGCCTTCCTCGACCGCGGGGTCACGCCGCAAAACGTTTACGGCATGAGCGAGAACAGCTCGCATCAATACACGCTGCCGAGCGACAGCCCCGAGACGATCGTCGCCACCTGCGGCAAGGCCTGCGCCGCCTATGAGATCAAGTTGTGGGACCAGGAAAACCCCGACATCGAGGTGCTTGCGGGCGAGGTCGGCGAGATCGCCGGGCGCGGCGCCTGCCTGATGCTCGGCTATTTCGACAACCAGCGCGCCACCGAGGATTCGTTCAACCGCTCGGGCTGGTTTCTCTCCGGCGATCTCGGCCGGCTCGATAGACAAGGCAATCTCGAAATCGTCGGCCGCAAGAAGGACCTCATCATCCGCGGCGGCCACAACATCCATCCGGCGCGCATCGAGGAGCTGGCGATGCGCCACAAAGCGGTCGCCAAATGCGCCGCCTTCGCGGTCGCCGACCAGCGCCTCGGCGAGAAGGTCTGCCTGTCGGTGATCTGGCACGAGGGCGAGGGCGCGGAGGCCGATGCCATGCTCGCGCACCTCAGCGCCGAGGGCCTCTCCAAATACGACATGCCGGAATATTTCATCGCGCTGGAGGCCTACCCGCTGACCGCGAGCGGCAAGATCTTGAAGCGCGAACTCGTCGAATGGGCGAAATCCGGCCGCATCGCGCCGGCCCCGGTGCGCTGGACGGGAGGGTGAGATTTCTCCGGCCGTGGCTTGTACCCAACTATGAAAGTTCCCATTTTGTTCCTTAAGGCCGCCAGCGCAAGAGGTGCGAGGTCCAGTGAAGGCTCGGTGGAGATGATGGTGATGCAATTTGGGGTTGCAACTGGCTGTAAATCCGCTGTTTTAGCAGCCAAACGGCACCCCCGAACCTCAATCTTAAGTAGTGGTCACGGCCGATGACGGTGCACTTGACCCGTAGCGACGAATTCGCGCTGCTCACCCTCGACCGGCCGGAAGCCCTCAACGCGCTGAGCTTCGCGACCCTGCGCGAGCTCGATACGGCTTTGGACGAGGTCGCGGCCGGCAATGCGCGGGCATTGCTCGTGACCGGCGCGGGCGACCGCGCCTTCTGCGCCGGCGCCGACATCAAGGAGCTGATGGGCCGCCCGCTGGCGCGAGGCCGCCGCGACGCCGCCGAGGGCCAGCGCATCGTCTCGCGCTTCGGCACCTTGGCGATGCCGTCCTTTGCGCTGATCAACGGCTACGCCTTTGGCGGCGGTCTGGAATTGGCCCTCGCCTGCAATTTCCGCCTGGCGCTGAAGACCGCGCGGCTCGGCCTGCCCGAGATCAAGCTGGGCCTCATTCCCGGTTATGGCGGCACGCAGCGCCTGCCGCGCTTGGTCGGCGAGGCGCGCGCGCTCGACATCATCATGACCGGCCGCACCGTCATGGCCGACGAAGCCGAGCGCATTGGCCTGGTGCACCGGCTGGTCGATGGCGATTTGATCGAGGCGGGCAAGGCCTTCGCCCGCGAGATGACCGGCTATGGCCTCCCGGCCCTCGCGCTGGCGCGCGACGCGGTGATGGGCGCGCTCGACACCACGCTCGACGACGGCCTCAAGCGCGAAGCCGACCTCAACACCCTCGCCTTCCAGACCGCGGACGCAACCGAAGGCATGACCGCCTTTATCGAAAAGCGCAAAGCCGTGTTCCGGGACCGATAGAGCTAACGAAAGTGATGACTATTACGGCGCGCCATGAGCGTTATGAGCGCTTCCTTGTTAAGGCGTACTTTGGCGAGGAAGCTTTCCGCGAGCCACT
>DATJSH010000018.1:0-3338 GCA_035504235.1 Allostellaceae bacterium
ACGGCGGGCGCGCATGTCGCGATCCGGGTCAAACCTGGTCTCCTGCGCGACTATTCGCTGTGCAACGACCCGGCCGAGCGGCGGCGCTATTGCATCGCCGTGCTAAAGGAGAAGGAAGGCTACGGCTCCAATGCGCTGCACGAGACGGCGCGGGTCGGCGACCTCCTCGAAGTGTCGTGGCCGCGCAACCTCTTCCCCTTGGTCGAGGAGGCCGAGCGGCACTGGATGATCGCCGGCGGCATCGGCATCACCCCGTTTATGGCGATGATCGCCGAATTGAAACGCCGCCGCGCCGATTTCCATCTGCATTACTGCTCCCGCGCGCCCGAGCGCACCGCCTTTCGCGAGGATTTGTCGCTGCTCGCCGCACTCGGACGGGTGACGTTTCACTATGACGGCGGCGATCCGACGAAGGGGCTCGATATCGCGGCGCTGCTCAAGGAACCGCCCCCGGGCACGCACCTCTATTACTGCGGCCCGGTCGGGCTGATGGATGCGGTGGCGCGCGCCGCGACGCATTGGCCGCCGCGCACCGTCCATTGCGAATATTTCAAGGGACCGGCGGCGGCGATCCCCGAGATGGTCGGCGAGGATTTGCCGTTTCGCGTGCGTCTCGCACGGCGCGGCGGCGAATACGAGGTGCGCGCCGACGAAACCATCGCCATGGCGCTGCGCCGCCAGGGGATCAAGGTCGACACGTCCTGCGAACTTGGCTATTGCGGCACCTGCATCACTCGGTACCTGTCGGGCGAGCCCGATTTCCGCGACCAGATCCTGCAGCCCGGCGACCGCAGGAAATACGTGCTGACCTGCTGCACCCGGGCCAAGGGCGAAGCGCCGCTCGAACTCGACCTCTAAGCGGCCAAGCCGGGGGACCGCCACGGCGCCCGACTGTGGCGAGCCGGTGGCAGACAGGTGAATTATCCGGGCCCCACGGAACTGTCCCGCGCGCCTCCTGTTCGACGGAGGCGCGAACCGGGCGATGTGTCGCAGAACGTCTCGACGCGCATTTAATAATCTTCGCCTTAAGGATGAATTTCGGCAACCGCCACTTCGTAAAAACAACAAATAATTTCACGTTTGCCGATCTACGGGCACATACTCATCCTCATATCTCAACTAACGGCTTCTGTGGCAATTTCGCGACAGTGACGCGAATAGTTCACGAAAAGCGGAACCGCCCCGTTCTTGCCATGTTGTTTGGGCAAGCCTGGGGAACTGCGCTTTAGGTTGATGCCTATAACCCAGCGCTTTTCTCTTGGCAGACAACTTCGCTTTGGAGGGGGTTTTATGCGGTTCTCGGTGAACGCGTCGGCGGCCATGGCGCTGCTGGCGATGACGGTTCCTGCCGGCGCGCAGATATTGCCGGCGGCGACCAATGTCGACTGGGGCGGGCCTTATGTCGGTCTCGGCATCGGCGGCGCCTGGGGCCAGTTGCCCGGCAAGGTCGGCGTCGGCGCGACCGCCGCCGGGGCGGTGCCCGGCTCGCCCGCCGTGGCCGCCGGTACGCGGCATCTTTACGGCAGCACCGATGCGACGGTCATCGGCGGCGGCCAGGCCGGGTATAACTGGCAGCTCAATAATTTCCTGCTCGGCGTCGAAGGCGACATCAATGGCGGCGGGCTGTCGACCACCACGACGGTGCCGGCCGGCGGCGTCGGCGGCATCGCGGGCGGCAGCAATTTCAAGGCCTCGTCCGACTTCAACGCGTCGATCCGCGGCCGGGTCGGCTATGCCTGGAACCAGTGGCTGTTCTACGGAACCGGCGGCGTCGCCTTTGCCGACACCAATCTGAAGGCGAACTTTGCCGGCGGCACCGCGCCGGATGGAACGGTGGTGCCGGGTAGCCATTCGTCGAAATCGACAACCCTGATGGGCCCGACCTACGGCGGCGGCGTCGAATACGCGGTGGCGCCCAATGTCTCGGTCGGCGCGGAATACCGCTACACCGACTATGGCCACGCCAGCTTCAACCTCGGCAATGTCGGGACCACCGGCGCCGGCGGCGCGGTTGCCACCGCACCTGCCTCGGGGACCGTTGGGTTGCGCGACAACACGGTGATGCTCAAGGTGAACTATCACTTCGTCCAGCCGCCACCCCCGCCGCCGCCGATGCCCGCGGCGATGCCGGCTCCGCCGCCGCCCGCGGCGCCGCGCGTGTTCATCGTCTTCTTCGATTGGGACAAGGACGTGGTCACGCCGGAAGGCGAAAAGGTCATCGAGCAGGCGGCGGCCGCGTACAAATCGGGCGCGCCGGTGCAGCTCCAGGTCACCGGCTATACCGATCGCTCCGGCTCGCCGGCCTATAACCAGCGTCTCTCCGAACGCCGCGCCAACAACGTCGCCAGGGCCTTGGCTGCGCTGGGCGTACCGCAGAACCAGATGTCGGTCTCCGGCCGCGGCGAGAACGACAACCGCGTGCCGACCGCCGCCGGCGTGCGCGAGCCGCAGAACCGGCGCGTCGAAATCACCGCGCCTTAGCGCTTATGTCGAGGGTGAGGGAAAGGGGCGGCCTTCGGGCCGCCCTTTTTCTGTCAGCTGTCCGCCAAGCTTTTCGACACCATCTCGAAGGTGTTGGTCGAGAGCCCCTTGGTGTCGTGGATGCGTTGCAGCTGCGCCTTCATCAGCGCCTGGCGCGCCGGATCGAAGCGGCGCCACAGGCCCAATGCCTGCACCATGCGCGCGGCGACTTGCGGGTTCTCGGGGTCGAGCATCAGCACCTCGTCGGCGAGGAACCGGTAGCCCTCGCCCGACGCGTCATGGAAATAGAGCTGGTTGGCCTGCGCAAACGTGCCGACCAACGCGCGCAACCGGTTGGGGTTGCTGCGGGTAAAGGCCGAGTGGCGGGTCAGCGCGCGCACCGCGGCGATCGTCGCCGGCAGCGACGAGCGAGCCTGGATCGCGAACCATTTGTCGACGACCAGCGGATCGTCCTGCCAGCGCTCGTAGAACGCGACCAGCGCCGCGTTGCGTTCGGTGCTGTCGATATCGGCGAGCACCGACAGCGCCGCGAGCACATCGGTCATATTCTGTTGCGCGTCGAACTGCGCCTTGGCGAGCCGCGCGCCGCCGGCGGCCTTGTCCGCCGCGAGATAGGCGAGACAGACATTGC
This sequence comes from Allostellaceae bacterium, assembly GCA_035504235.1. GTDB lineage: Bacteria > Pseudomonadota > Alphaproteobacteria > ATCC43930 > CGMCC-115725 > DATARH01. The sequence goes on from DATJSH010000018.1 coordinate 3,113, forward strand.
GCAGCGCCCGTTTGCCGATCGACGCGCCATCGGTCTTATAGGGGCCGGGATCGGTCAGGTTGCGATAGGTCTCGCCGAGTGCGGTCGCCATCTGCGCCGCGACCGCCCGCCGCGCGTCCTCGCGCACCGCGTGGATCGCCTCGACATCGACGATGTCCATCTCGTCGGCGAGCGTCGCCTCGCTCGGCAGGACAAGCGCCTCGGCGGCAAAGGCGTGGTCGCGCGC
>DATJSH010000019.1:0-6283 GCA_035504235.1 Allostellaceae bacterium
GCATGGATCTGAATGCCACCCGCATGTTTGTCGCGGTCGTCCAGGCGGGCAGCCTCTCTGCGGCAGCGACCCGCCTCGGAACCCCGCTTCCAACACTGAGCCGCCGAATCCGGGATCTGGAACGACAACTCAGAGTGCAACTGCTTGAGCGCTCGGCGCGCGGCACAAAATTGACCGACGCCGGGGCAAGGCTGTACGAGCGCGCCACCCGCGGGATTGAGGCGCTGCTCGAGGCCGAGCAAGCCGTGATGAGCGATCAGGCGCGCCTGAAGGGGCGCCTGCGCCTGTCGTTGCCCCAGACATTTGAGCCGTGGTGGGACCTCTTGGCCGCCTTCCAGCGACGCTACCCCGAAATACAGGTGTACGTCTACTCAACCGAGCGCCGCATGGACCTGATCGAGGATGGCATCGACGTCGCCCTTCGCGTCGGCACCATCGTTCACGAGGCCATGGTGGCGCGACATGTACTGTCTTTCCGCAACATTCTCGTTGCCAGTCCAAAGTTGGTGGAGCGCTACGGCATGCCGGCAGAGCCCGACGCGCTTCATCGCTTCCCATGTGCGGTATGGGGGTCGCCCATCGATGTTCCGACCCGCTGGGAATTGGGTGGCCATCTGGTCGAGCCCAAATCGGTCCTGTCCACCAACGATTATCATCACTTGCGCAGCCGTGCGCTCGATGGCGACGTACTGACGGAACTGCCGCCCTTCCTGGCGGCCGTGCCCATTCGGGAGAAGCGCCTGGTGCCGTTGCTGCCGCAATACCCGTTGCCGGAGTGGTCGATCAATCTGATCTATCCGCCCCAACGGCACCCGTCCAGCATCGTCAGGGCATATCTGGATTTCTGCCAGAGCTATCTCCCGAAAATCGCTCAAGCTTGCGAAATCGACGTTGTCGGATGAGGAGCGGGCCGATGAGGGGGGTTTGGTAGAGTTGGAGTGTGGCGCAGTGGCGTTAGGAGCACCCCCTGAGCAGCCATTTACAAGCTGGCGGGAGGATCCCGCTCAATGGGGTGAAGAGGAGGCATTCTTGCGTGTTTCGATGAACGCCGGCGCGTTCGAAATCGACCTAGCTCTGCTGTGTACGCGGTGGGGCGCCGAAGGCCAATGGTCGACACGCGGGAGGCGCTCCCACTCCCTCCCGCGTCGGCAGTGGTGATGAGTGATGAAAGAACCGTGCTTGCCGAGGAACCAATGGATCGCCTGCACTGACGCGGGTTCCGCGTGCTCTGGGGGAACCGCGCGTTCTGTTGTCGCTATGCGGCAAAGGCAACGGCCGCGGCGCCGAGTGTGTAGGCCCCAGCTACCGCGAGCAGAGCGATGGCCAGCATGGTAAAAGCTTCGGCGCCGAGCCGGTCACCTATTGGACGACCGGCGAGGCCGCCGAGGAAGGCGAAGGGAATCAGGATGCCGGCGGCAAGCCAGGTCGGGGCAGGGATGCCGATCGTCGCCGCATGGGAAGTGAGCGTCACCCCGTATGAAAGCGCGAAGAACGCGAGGAGCGTCGCTCGCACGGTTCTCGCCGCCGTCCCGGCAAGCAGCAGGTAGATCAGCACCGGCGGACCGGGCTGCCCCACAAGGGCGCCAGCGAAGCCCGAAACGGCCCCGGCGGCGAGATCGAGGCCAGGGCTCATCGCGAACGCCTTCCAATACGTGCCCTGGCCGGGTTGATCCGACCGGCTGCGCGAGACCACCATCAGTATGGCAAAGCCAAAGATCATAGCCCCGACGGCCACCCGCACCAGGATAGGATCGGCGTAACGGAAGGCGACGAGGCCGAGCGGCAGCCCAACAAGACTGCCGAGCGTCAATCGCAGCAGCAGCCACGGCGCGATCGCCGGCAACAACCCCCGAAGCACAGCGATCGACAGTACCGTCGAGATGATGATGACGAGCTGAATTGCCCGTGCCGGGTCGAGAAACAACAAAAAGAGCGGTGCTGCGAGGACGGCGAAGCCGAAACCGCTTATTGCATAGAGCAGCGCCGAGCCAAAGGTCGTCGCGGCCAGTACGATGAAGATGCCGATGGCCATCCCGAACATCCCGCCCAATGCGCCGGCGCCCGGCGGCATGCCGAGCAGCCAAGATCCAAGGCCGGCATTCATGTTAGGCACCCCCGGTTTGCCTCGAAACACGCGCGATTGCTCTACGCTTTGCCAGAAGGCCATCGATTGCCAATGGTCCTGAGCCTCCCAACACCAGGGCCGCAAGGCAGGCGAGGTAGAGGAGATCGGTTTCAAAGCCGGGCGGCCCGAACTGTGCGCCGGCAGCCGTCACAGCCTGGAGCTTGATGGAACTGAACCCGTAGGGCAGATGCACGGTGAAGATGGCAACCAGCAGAACCGCCGCCATCGGTATGCTGGCGAGCGGCACCAGCGCACCGAGGAGCACGGCCAGACCGCCAAATATCTCAACCAGGATGGTGAGCCATCCCATGAGATGCGGTGCGGGCACGCCGAGTGCCTGCAAGATTGTCGGGAACGCATCCACGCCCCGGGCCAGCTTGGCGAAGCCATGCTCCATGAAGCCGTACCCGACGATCAGACGCAGCGGGACCGGGGCCCAACGAGCGATCGGAGATCTGCTGATCAGATCGAGGGAGAGATCGCGCCACATTGGCGACCGTTCGGGGATATAGTTCATCGTTCTCATACCCAATCACCCTCTCAGAGGTTCAATGAGCCCGCTGGGCGCTGATCGACACCGCAGGCTCATTGAAATCTTTTGGACAAGCTGTCTGCTAGCGGACTAGGACCCAATGACTCCGCCAAGCTCCGTGCTTGTCGTATCCGTACTGGTACTCGTAATGCGCGGTTGCCGCGGCAGCATTTGCAGCGCCGGTGTCGACGCGCTGCGATATGCCGGGCCAAGCATTGTCGTCCGACGGTTTCGGCCCTTGCGCCATTGCGGGCGCGAAGTTTACGGCGGTCAGCAAAGCGAGAGTCGCGCTGGCGAGCAATAGGGGTTTCATTTCAGTACTCCGTATCTGTCGAGCGTAAGGTCGAGCCGAGCGATTCGGCTGCGATGATCCGGCGGTCGGCCGCGTCGCTGTTCGATCACGGGTCGGCAGATCGACCGCCGCCACGCGATGAAGAAATTTAGGGAGACAGCCATTGACGCAAGACATAATGATGTCACGTTATCGTTATGTCGAGATCACCCCTCTACGAACGTGTCGAATCTGTTCTGGCCGGCGATATCGCTGACGGCAGCCTGCTCCCGGAGACTCAACTGCCGTCGGAAGACGGCTTGGTCGAGCGGTTCAAAGTCAGCCGTACGACCGTGCGAAAAGCGATTCAGAATTTGGCTGAGCGCGGCCTCGTCGAGGTCAGGAGGGGCAGGGGCACTTTCGTCACCCAGCCAAAAATCACGCAGGAGCTGACCGAGCTGACCGGTTTTGTCGAGGACATGCAGGCTATGGGGCGAACCCCGACCGCCCGCTTGCTCGACAAGCGCATCGTGGCAGCCGACGAAGCCGTCGCGCACCACCTTGCATTGACGCCTGGGACGTTGGTGGTCAGGCTTCGGCGTGTTCGCTTGGCGGACCGTGTGGCGATGTCTTTCGACGAGACATACTTGCCTCGCGAGCTAGGGGAGAGGGTAGCGAAGAACGACCTCGAGGCCGAGCCGGTCTTCGCACTGCTAGAGAACAAGTACGATACGCCACTGGTCGAAGCTGAATACAAGCTGGAAGCGGCCGCGGCCGACGCCGTTGCTGCTCAGGCGCTCCAAGTGCCGGCCGGCAGCCCGATATTCCTGATCGAGCGCACGTCCTACACCACCGGCAATCGCCCAGTCGATTACGAGCGGCTGCACTATCGTGGCGATCTGATCCGGTTTGTAACGCGTCTTGCCCGACGCGCAAAAAGCCTCGATACAAAGCTAGCCGGGCCCAGCTACGCTAACAGCCAGCAGCCACCGCAGCCCTGCCCCTCGACGAATGGCCGGTAACGGCGCTTCTTGCTCATTCCGTGCGTCTCGGCGAAGGTCACCTGACGAGCGGACAATGGTCGCTGAGCAACCCACATGGAAACTCTTTGCCACCGGCGTTCGCGAGGACTGCCTGCGGGCGCAGCCCCCGTGGCCGATTTTCGGTGGCGCGCTCGAGCGGCTGTGGCGCGTTGAACGGGAGTGGTTTGGGCGCTACAGATTCGGCGAAACAGCTGGAGGCCGCAACAATGACGGCAATTCTCGAGGCGCGCGCAGCGCAAGACAGCGACACGCCGGCGACCCCGGTCTTTGCCGCGCCGATCCGGCATCCGAGCGCCTGGAGGTGGCCGATTTCCGCTCGCCGGCAGATTACTCGGTCGACCTCGATCCGGCGCAGCTGCGCGACATCGCTGCTGCCGTGCGGCATATCAAAGCGGCCGGGATCGGCCTCGACGGGTTGCAGCGCGAGCATTTCGAGGTGCCCTCGCTGCGCCCGGTCGTCGAGGAAATCCGCCGGCAGGTCGAGGACGGGCGCGGCTTCGTGCTGTTGCGGCGGCTGCCCATCGAGGATTACGCGAAAGACGATCTCGGCTTGATTTTCTGGGGCATCGGCACGCATCTCGGACGCGGGCTGTCGCAGAGCGTCTTGGGCGACCGGCTCGGGCACGTCAAGGATTTCAGCCGAGAGGACCCGGGGGCGCGCGCCTACCGCAACAAGCAGGAATTGTCGCCGCACACGGATTCGTGCGACCTCGTTGGTCTCTTGTGCCTGCGCAACGCGCAGGCGGGCGGCGGTGTGTCACGGCTGACCAGCGCCATTTCGGTGCACAATGCGCTGCTGGCGGAGCATCCCGACGTGCTCGAGGCGCTCTACCGCGGCTATGTCCGCCACCGGCGCGGCGAGGAGCAGCCGGGCGAACCGCCTTACACGCCTTACCGCATCCCGGTGTATTCGAATGTCGAAGGCAAGGTGTCGGTGCGCTATGTGCGCTCCTACATCGAGGCCGGCGAGGCAGCGGCCGGACGGCCGATCGGGTCGGCGGTACGCGCCGTCATCGACACGTTCGAGGCGGTGACGAAGCGGCCGGAACTGATGCTCGAATTCACGCTGCAGCCGGGTGAAGCGTATTTCATCAACAACTATACGATCCTGCACGCACGCACCGCTTTCGACGACGGCGACGCGCCGGAGGACGCGCGTCGTCACTTGTTGCGGCTGTGGCTCGACACGCCGATCCGGCCGGTGCATCCCTGTATCCGCAGCCGCGGCATCCTGCCGGTAGCAGGCCGCACGCCGTCTTTTGATTGGAGCAGCATCACTGCCGTCCGTCACTGATCAGGCGTCCATTTAGTGTCGACGCAGTCCGATCGACGGGAATAGCGATGCTGTCGCGGGAAGAAGTCGAACTCTATCGGCGGGACGGCTATCTGCCCGGACGACGGTTGCTGTCGGCGGCGGAGGCGGAGCGCCTTCGCGATGACTGTCTGCGCAGCTGCGCCGAGCCGCTTGCGCTCGGAGATCAGAACCCGTACAGTCTAAAGCGCCACGCCTCGAACCGGGTGAAGCCGTATTTGTTGTTTCCCTGGGCGGGCGAACTGGTGCGCCATGCCGGCATCCTGGACCTGGTGGAAGCCATAATCGGGCCAGGTGTTTCACACGACGGTCTGGCTGAAGCCGCCCCACAGCGAGGACCACGTCCCCTGGCATCAGGACGCGACCTATTTCGGACTGGCGCCGTTCGAGCACGTCATCGCCTGGGTGGCGCTGACGCCCTCGCGGCCGGAGAACGGCTGTGTCCGCGTCATCCCCGGTTCCCATCACAAGGGCCAGCTTGCCCATTTCGACGGTGCGCGGCGGCCGGGTGGCTCGGCGGCAGCAGCGGCGCGCCGGCGAACAGTTTCTCGCGCAAGGTGCCGGGGCGATAGTCGCGCTTGTAGACGCCGCGCTCTTGCAGGATCGGCACGACCAGGTCGACAAAATCCTCGAGACCCTCGGGGGTCACGATGCGGCTGAGGTTGAAGCCGTCGATGTCGGTCTCGTCGACCCAGGAGATCAGGTCCTCGGCGACCTCCTCGGCCGAGCCGACGATGGCCGGATTGCGGCTGCCCAGACCCATCCGGCTGACGATGCGCCGCAAGGTCCAGGGTTCGGTGCTCAATGTCGTCAAGGTCTCGACCGCCGAGTTGATCGCATCGTTCTTGACATAGCGGATCGGCTCGTCGGGCTCATAGTGCGAGAAATCGAGGCCGGTCGAACTCGAGAAATGCGCCAGCGCGCCCTCGATGCTGGCATGTTCGCGGTACTCCCGATACTTGTCCTCGGCCTCGCGCCGAGTGCGGCCGGCGACGACGGC
>DATJSH010000020.1:0-32236 GCA_035504235.1 Allostellaceae bacterium
CTGGAGACGGAGATGGTGGCGGGCGACCGTCCCGACTTTGTGATACTGGGGATCGGCGTGAACCTTGCCTCGTCGCCGCCCGAGACGCCTTACCCGGCGACCTCGCTCGCCGAGGAAGGCGCGCCCGGCGTTATCCCGCCGATGATGGCCGCTTCCCTGATCCGTCACTTCGCCGGCTGGCTGGCAAGGTGGCGGGAGCACGGTTTCGCTCCGATCCGCGAGGCTTGGCTCGCCTGCGCCATGGGGCTCGGTGAGCCGATCGAGGTGCGCCTCGAACGCGACACGCTTGCCGGCCGTTTCCTCGATCTCGACGATGACGGCGCGCTGCTGCTTGGCCTGCCCGAGGGCAGGCGGCGCATCGCGGCGGGCGAGATCTTCCCGGCGCAGGCGGCGTGATCCGATGCTGCTCGCGATCGATTCCGGCAATACCAACGCGGTCTTCGCGGTTTACGAGGGCGACACGCTGCGCGCCTCGTGGCGCGTCTCGACCAATGCCCGCCGCACGGCCGATGAATACGCGGTGTGGCTGACACAGTTGCTCGGCCTCGCCGGGCTCACCCCCGGCGATATCGACGCCACGGTCATCGCCAATGTCGTGCCCGACGCCAGCTTCAACCTTTTGTCGCTGTGCCGGCGTTATCTCAACAGCGAGCCGCTGGTCATCGGCAGCGCCGACTGCAATCCCGGCATCGGCATCGATGTCGACATGCCGCCGCAAGGTGTCGGCGCCGACCGCATTGCCAATTCGGTCGCCGCGCAGGACCGCTACCAGTCGCCACTGATGGTCATCGATTTCGGCACCGCGACCAATTTCGACGTGGTCGACAAAACCGGCAATTATTGCGGCGGCATCATCGCGCCGGGCCCGAACCTGTCGTTGCAGGCGCTGGAGATGGCGGCGGCGCAGCTGCCGCACATCGCGATCAAGAAGCCGTCAGCGGTCGTCGGCCGCAACACGGTCTCGGCCATGGAGTCGGGGGTGTTCTGGGGCTATGTCGGCATGCTGGAGGGTCTCGTCCGCCGCATCCGCGAGGAGCGCGGCGAGACGATGGGCACCGTCGCGACCGGCGGTCTCGCGCCGCTCTTCGCCAATGCCACCGACGCCATCGAAAAGGTCGACCCCGATCTGACGTTGTGGGGGCTTCGTCTGATCTATCGGCGCAACCGCAATCGATGAAGGCGCAAGCGCCGGCTGAGCAGCCGCTGGATCGCCCATTGGATCGCGTTATCGAGCGCGACGAGAAGGGGCTTTATTTCGTTCCGCTCGGCGGGTCGGGCGAAATCGGCATGAACCTCAACCTCTACGGCTATCGCGGCCAGTGGCTAATGCTCGATTGCGGCGTCACCTTCGGCGACGAGGAGCATGCCGGGGTCGACGTCATCATGCCCGACCCCGCCTTTATCGCGGAGCGCAAGGACAAGCTGCTCGGCATCGTCGCGACCCACGCGCACGAGGACCATATCGGCGCGATCCCCTATCTCTGGCCGCAGCTGCAGTGCCCGGTGTGGGCGACGCCTTTCACCGCCTCGCTGCTGCGCGCCAAGCTTGAAGAGGCGGGGCTGGCCGGCAAGGTGCCGATCACCATCGTGCCGATGTCGGGCCGTTTCACGATCGGCCCGTTCGACCTCGAGCTGGTGACCCTGACCCATTCGATCCCCGAGCCCAACGCCGTCGCGATCCGCACACCGGTCGGCACCGTGCTCCACACCGGCGATTGGAAGCTCGATCCCGATCCTCTGGTCGGCGACGTAACGGACGAAGAGTCGCTGATCCGCATCGGCGACGAAGGCGTCATCGCCATGATCGGCGATTCGACGAACGCGATGGTTGACGGCCATTCCGGTTCCGAGGCCGAGCTGCGCGAGGCGCTCACCGAGCTGATCGGCCGCTACACCGGCCGGGTCGCGGTCGCCTGCTTTGCATCCAATGTCGCGCGCCTTTCCACCATTGCCCATGCCGCGCAGGCGCATGGCCGCGACGTGGCGCTGATCGGCCGCTCGCTGTGGCGCATGGACAAGGCGGCGCGCGAGAACGGCTACCTCGCCGATGTGCCGCGTTTCCTGACCGAGGACGAGGCTGGCTATGTCCCGGCCGACCGCATCCTGCTTATCTGCACCGGCAGCCAGGGCGAGCCGCGCGCCGCGCTCAGCCGCGTCGCCCGCGAGGATCATCCGCACATCGTGCTCGAAGAAGGCGATGTGGTGATCTTCTCCTCGCGCATCATCCCCGGCAACGAGAAGGCGATCGCACGGCTGCAAAACGCGCTGGTGCGGCTCGGTGTCGAAATCGTTACCACCGACGATCATTTCGTCCACGTCTCGGGCCATCCGTGCCGTGCCGAGCTGGCGCGGATGTACCAGATGGTGCGGCCGCGTGTGGCGATTCCGGTCCATGGCGAGGCGCGGCATCTTCAGGCGCATGCTCAGCTGGCGATGGAATGCCAGGTCGGCGACGCGCTGGTCATCGAGAACGGTGACGCCATCCGCATCGATGCGCAGGGTGCGACGATCGCCGGCCAGGTGCCGTCAGGGCGGGTCGCCAGCGACGGGCGGCGACTCTTGCCGATGACCGGCTCGGCATTGCAGCAGCGTCGCCGCGTCGGCAATCAGGGCGCGATGGTGGCGACGATCGTCGTCGATCGCGCCGGCTCGCTGGCGGCCGCGCCGCAGGTTTCGCTGATCGGTCTTGTCGAGGCGGCCGACAGTGAAGATATGTCGGCCAAGCTCCGTGATGCCGCGAGCGCCGCAGTCGAGGCGCTGCCCAAGGCGATGCGGCGCGATGACACCCAGGTCAAGGACGCCGCGAACCGCGCGCTGCGCAAGGCGGTCAACGAGCGCATCGGCAAGCGCGCGCTGATCGACGTGCAAGTCTTCCGGCTCTGAGGCCGCACCATGATCGGCAAGCTCAACCACATCGCCATCGTCGTCCCCGATCTGACCGCGGCGAGCGCGCTCTATCGCGACACGCTTGGCGCCACCGTTCTGCCGCCGCACGCGTTGCCCGAGCACGGCGTCACCGCGGTCTTTGTCGAGTTGGGCAACACCCGCATCGAACTGTTGGAGCCGCTCGGGCCGGGGTCGCCGGTGCGCCGTTTTCTCGCACGCAACCCCGAGGGCGGGATGCACCATGTCTGCTATGAGGTCGCCGATCTCAAGGCGGCGCGCGACCGGCTGCTTGCCGCTGGCGCGCGAGTGCTCGGCGATGGTGAACCGACGATCGGCGCGCACGGCAAGCCGGTGCTGTTCCTGCATCCGAAGGACTTTTGCGGCACGCTCATCGAGCTCGAAGAGGTCTGACCGAAATGCCGTCATTGCGAGGAGCGCGCGTGAGCCGAAGCCCGCGGGCTTCGCCTGCGCGGGCGACGCGGCAATCTCGGCCGGTAGGGGGCCAAGGCGGATCGAGATTGCTTCGCTGCGCTCGCAATGACGGTTAGGACATGGGCTGGGTAACCGGGATTGTCGTCTACATCCTGACCTGGTGGGTCGTGCTGTTCGCGATCCTGCCATTCTGGGTCAAGCCGACCGACCCCGACGAGATTGGCTATGGCTTGGGCGCCCCGAAACAGCCCTTCATGTGGCGCAAAATAGCGTTAACCTCGGCGATTGCCGCGGTCGCCTGGGTGGGCATCTATATTCTCGTAATCGAGCCCTGGATATCCTTTCGCGGGGGGTAAGGTGTGAGCGCTGCCTATTGTCTAGCCGCCCCTAGCAGTCCGCTGCACGGGCCCTATCACGACGAGGAATATGGCTTCCCGGCGCGCGATGAAGCGGTACTGTTCGAACGGCTCGTTCTGGAAATCAACCAGGCTGGGCTCTCCTGGGCAACCATCCTGCGGAAGCGCGACGGGTTTCGCGCCGCCTTCGCCGATTTCGATGTCGACCGCGTCGCGGCCTTCGATGAAGACGATGTCGCGCGGCTGATGGCCGATCCTGGTATCATCCGCAACCGACTCAAAATCGCTGCGACCATCGACAACGCCAAGCGGATCCAGGAATTGCGCCGGGAATACGGCTCATTTGCCGCCTGGCTCGATGCACATCACCCGCGCCCGCGCGAGGAATGGGTCAAGTTGTTCAAGAAGGCCTTTCGCTTCACCGGCGGCGAGATCGTCAACGAGTTCCTGATGAGCCTCGGCTATCTCGACGGTGCCCACGACGCGAGCTGCCCGGTCTACGGGCGCATCGCCGCGCTCGCTCCGCCCTGGGCGGAGCGCGCGATAAGCGATCGATAAAATCAAGCCGGGCCAAATTGACGCAGTTGTTCCGGCAGGCTATAGGGGGGTGGGGAACCTTTGTAACAGTAACCGCGTATCTTTTGTGCTCGGCTATCCGCCGGGCGGCTCCTTAAACTTACATCCCCGGGCGCGTACCCGGGTCTGCTGATCTCACCGGTCGCCGATACAGGAGGAAACATTGTCGCTGCGGCTGAAATACCAGACGATCCTGACGCAATTAGCGCCCGCCGGGGCCGTGGGCGTATCGCTCGCGCTCGGTGCCGCCGTTCCCGCCGCGGCAAGCACGTCGGCAACCGGCGACCAGCCTTTGGCCACCGCGAAGGACAACGTGTCGGACCGGCTCGCCGCCGTTCGTGACGCGGTGACCGATCTCAATTTGACCAAGGCCGACGCTGCCAAGACCGATGGCCGGCTCGCCTGGGGCAATTGGGGCTATGGCTGGGGCTTCCCGAACTGGAACAACTGGCATAACTGGCCCAACTGGAGAAACTGGTGGCGTAACTGGTAAGCCCCGGTTTCGGTCGTCGGGCGACGGGGGTCTGTCATGGGCGATTCGACGCCCAGGATTGAGTTGCTCGTCGTCCAGCCGACCCCGTTCTGCAATATCGATTGCCGCTACTGCTATCTTCCCGACCGGACCAACAAGTCGGTCGTTGCGGAGGCGACTCTCCGCAATCTCTTCAGCCAGGTCTTTGCCTCGGGCTGGGCGAGGGAAGGGCTCAGTGTCGTCTGGCACGCCGGCGAGCCGATGGTGCTGCCGATCGAGTTCTACCGAGGCGCTTTCGCGACGATCGAGGCCCTGCGACCACCCGACCTCTTGGTGACCCACTCGTTCCAAACCAACGGAACGCTGGTCGACGAGCGCTGGTGCGATTTCATCGCCGAGAAGCATCTCAGCATCGGCGTCAGCATCGATGGTCCGCAGCGCCTGCATGATCGCAATCGGGTCACGCGTTCGGGACGCGGTACCTTCGACAAGACAATCGCCGGCATCCGTCTGTTGAGGCGCCGCGATATTCCGTTTCACGTGATCTCGGTGCTGACGGCGGAAAGCCTCAAAGCACCGCGGGAGATGTTCGAATTCTACCTCGCCGAGGGCATCGACCACGTCTGCTTCAATGTCGAGGAAAGCGAAGGCGAGCATCGCTCGGCGAGCTTTGACGAAGCGGGCATCGAGGACGCGTACTACGATTTCCTCAGCGAGTTCTGGCGGCTATCCGCGACGCATCCCGGCAAAATCCGCTTCATCCGCGAGATCGACGACGCGCAACGCAACGTTTTTCGGCCGCAGGATTCGGCGTTTTTCAATCAGTTGGCGACGCCCTTTGCCGTCACCAGCGTGGATTGGACCGGCAACATCGCGACCTTCTCGCCCGAGCTGTTGGGGCTGAAGAACACAGCTTACGACGATTTTGTTCTGGGCAACGTCAATCGCGACCGGCTCGTCGATCTTGTCGATCGGCCCCTGTTCAAGCGGATGAAGACCGATATCGATGCCGGCATCGCGCTCTGCCGCGAGCGTTGCGAGTATTTTAGCGTCTGTGGCGGCGGCGAACCTGTCAACAAGCTATCCGAGAACGGCAGCTTCGCCTCGGCGGAGACAACGTATTGCCGGATGACCAAGATGCGCGCGACAGATCTCGTGCTCGACCGGCTGGAGCGCGTGTCCGAATTTCCCGGGCGCGGGGGTGCCGAGGCGCCTCACCCCGCCGCGACGGCTTTGTAGGGCGGCGGGCCTCGGTAACCGGCCGTGGTAGATCGCATTCACGTTGGAGAATGGGGGCATGAAAATGATCGGTTCAAAGATTTGCACTGTTGCCGCCGCCGCGGTTGTGGCGTTGGGGCTTTCGACGGGTGCCTTTGCCCAAGCGCAGCAAGCGCAGGGCGGCCAGCCTGGCGGCGATCAGGGCGGCGGCGCGCTCGGCTATCAGCCGCAAGGTAACGACCAGAACGCGGCCGGCCCGTCAGGCGCGACGCGGCAGCTGCAAGTCCCGGTGCTGTATGTCACCGGGATCGAGGTGATTCAGGGTGTGCTCGACCCGAAAGAAGTGATCGTCCGCGTCACTGGGCTCACCAGCTCGGCAGGCTGGACCGCGCCCGAGTTGATCCCGTTCTATTACGGCAAGCCGACCGATGATGTGCTCGACCTGCAGTTCATCGCCACCAGCCCCGAGCAGTCGCAGAAGGCCGACGGCTTTGTGCCGATCACCGCGACCTTCGAGCTTGACCCGGAGACCACGTTCAAGGGTGTGCGCGTTCGCGCTTATGCCAATGCGCTCGAGCTCAAAGGAATGACCGGAAGCGTCAAGTTCGATGGCAAGGTCGCCAATGACTGCAAGGAGTGCGCCGGCAAGAAATTCGTCGACAAAGGCCAGGGCCAGGCTGGTCCGGGGATTGTCTACGGCGGCGACCTGACCCCGGACTATCGGCCGATTGGTCCGACGCACGGGGTGAAAGGTGAAGTCCACAATCCAAACCGGATCAATCTGATCCTCGATGATCAGAACAAGATCACCATGGCGTTCTGGGAATAGCGGGGCAATCGGCACAAAAAGCGGCGCCCCCGACAACCGAAAGGCGGTCGGGGGCGTTTCCGTGTCCGGTCCGCGGGAAAATGGTCGGAGTGAGAGGATTTGAACCTCCGGCCCCTGCCTCCCGAAAGCAGTGCTCTACCAGGCTGAGCTACACTCCGCCGCCGGACCGGTCTCCAGTGTGGGCGCGCTTAATAGCGCCAATAGCGAATTTCCGCAATCGGTAGCGGCGCCCCGAAGTTCAAGATGCCTGGCTCAAAACCCGCGTTCGGTGGCGAAGGCCGCGGCTTCGGCGAGGGCGCGGCGCAGCGGGCTATCGGGGAAGCGGTCGAGCGCATCGATCGCCGCGCCGGCATAGGCGCGCGCCCGCGCCAGCGTCTCGGCAAGCGCGCCGCGCCGCTCGAGAACGCGCACCGCGCGTTCGAGATCGCCCGGTTCTTGCTCGCCGGCTTCCAGCGTGCGGCGCCAGAAGGTGCGTTCTTCGCTGTCGCCGCGGGCAAAGGCGATGACGATCGGCAGGGTGATCTTGCCGTCGCGGAAATCGTCGCCGACCGCCTTGCCGAGCTCGGTCTCGCGGGCCGAGAAGTCAAGCATGTCGTCGACCAGCTGAAACGCGATGCCGAGATTGCGGCCGAACCGCTCCAGCGCCATTTCTTCGTCGTCCGGCCGGTCGGCGAGCACCGCGCCGACGCGGCTCGCGGCGGCGAAAAGCGCCGCTGTCTTCGCCTCGATGACCGCGAGATAGTCCTGTTCCGAGGTCGCGGTGTCGTTCGCGGTCATCAGCTGGTGCACCTCGCCCTCGGCGATCACCGAGGCGGCGCGTGACAGGATTCCGAGCACTTTCAGCGCCCCGTCCTCGACCATCAGTTCAAAGGCTCGGGCGAAAAGGAAATCGCCAACCAATACCGCGGGCTTGTTGCCCCACACCGCATTGGCGGTGTCGCGGCCGCGGCGCAGCTCGCTGGCGTCGACGACGTCGTCGTGGAGCAAGGTCGCGGTGTGGATGAATTCGACGACAGCGGCGATCGCGACGTGGCGATCGGCACCGCGATAGCCGCAGAGCCGCGCGCAGGCAAGGGTCAACAGCGGCCGCAACCGCTTCCCACCCGCCGACACGATATGCCCGGCCAGCTGCGGGATCAGCGCGACCGGGCTGTGCATCCGCTCGACGATCAGCGCATTGACCCGCTCCAGATCGCCGGACATCAGCCGGAACAGCGGGTCGAGCGACGGTGCGGGCGGTCCCGGAGCGCGATCGACGCTTGGCTGCGGAGGGGCCACGCTTTCTCCAATGTTCCCGCGGCGGACGAACTTGATGCACCGGAACGCGAGCGAGCATAGAGTGCAGGGGTGCCCGGTCAAGTGCCGGGGCCGTGACCGGCACAATCGTGAACGGATCACCGATGAAGGAGTTGCTACGCACCAACGACCTCGTGCGGCTGTCATGGGTCGAGGCGCTGCTCACTGACGCCAAGATCGAATGCCTGGTGCTCGATCAGCACACGAGCCTTGTCGAGGGGAGCGTCGGGGCGATCCAGCGGCGTCTGATGGTCGATGACCGCGACTTCCAGCGCGCACGGGCGCTGGTCGCCGAGTCGGATCCCGGCTGATGGTCATGGAAGAGGCCGGCGGCATGCCGGTCAGCGAAGACGCGCTGCTCGGCGGCCGGGTGCGCTTGCGCCAACCGGTCGACGGCGCGCGCGTCTCGATCGACCCGGTCTTTCTAGCCGCTTCCGTGCCGGTCGAGCCGGGGCAGGTCGTGCTCGACATCGGTTGCGGCACCGGGGCGGCGATGCTGTGTGTCGCGGCACGCGAGCTGCAATGCCGCGTCACCGGGCTCGAGCGGCAGCGCGAGCTGGTGCGCGTCGCCGGTGACAATGTGATCCTCAACGATATGGCCTCGCGCGCCTCGGTGATGGTCGGAGATCTCTTGAACCCGCCGCCGCGGATCAGCGCCGGCGCATTCGACCACGTGATCGCCAACCCGCCCTACCTCGACCGCGAGCGGGCCAACGAGACGGCCAACCCGGGCCGCGCCGAAGCGACGATCGAGGGCGATGCCGCGCTCGGCGACTGGATTCGTTTTGCGCTGACCATGGCGAAGCCAAAAGGCACGATCACCCTCATCCACCGCGCCGACCGCATTGAGGCGGTGCTCGCGCAGATCGCCGGCCGGGCAGGGGAGGTTGTGGTCTTCCCGCTGTGGCCCGGCATCGGCAAGCCTGCGAGCCGGATCATCGTGCGCGCGCGCAAGGCGGTCGCCTCACCGGCGCGGCTGGCGGTCGGGCTGGTGCTGCACGAGGCGGACGGCCGTTTCTCGCAGGCTGCCGAAGCGGTGCTGCGCGGCGGCGAGGCGCTGGCATTGTAACTGCCATCGCACCATCCCGGCGAAGGCCGGGACCCATGCTGCCGCGGCACGGGTGGCCGAAGCCTGCGCCCCGACCTCCGCCGCGCGGTGTAGAGCAGCCGACCGCTCGTCAAATGCCGTTTCGCTTCCTATTTGATGCGTCATGAATGTCACCGAAATCATCGACCGCTTTCGTGATCCGCCGCCGGTTGTCCCGGTCGTCCGTTTCGAGGGGGTGATTGCCCCGCGGCAATGGCGCGGGGCGATGTCTCTGGCCAGCCATGCGACGGCGCTCGACCGCGCCTTTGGCATGAAGCGCGCCCTGGCCGTCGCGATCATCGTCAACTCGCCGGGCGGCTCGCCGGTGCAATCCTCGCTGCTCTATCGCCGCATTCGCCAGCTCGCGGAGGAAAAGCGCCTGCCGGTTTTCGCCTTCGCCGAGGATGTCGCGGCCTCGGGCGGCTATTGGCTCGCGCTCGCCGGTGACGAGGTCTACGCCGACGAAACCTCGCTCCTCGGCTCGATCGGCGTGGTCAGCAGCGGGTTCGGCTTTACCCGGCTGATCGACCGCATCGGCGTCGACCGGCGCCTGCACGCGGCGGGAGAAAACAAGTCGCTGCTCGACCCGTTCCTGCCCGAAAGCGAGCGGGATGTCGAACGCCTGACGGCGCTCCAGCAGGACATCCATGCCGCCTTCAAGGAGCACGTGATGCGCCGCCGCGTCGGCAAGATCGATGCATCCGACGAAAGCCTTTTTTCGGGCGATGTGATGACCGGCCGGATGGCTCTCTCGAAAGGCCTTATCGACGGCATCGGCGATCTGCGCTCGGTGGTGCGGACGCGCTTTGGCGACCGGGTGCGTCTGGTGCCGGTCGCCAGTGAGCGCCGCCGTCGCTGGCCGTTCGCCCGGCCGCGGCGCGGCGTCGACGCCCAGCGCCTCGGTTTTGTCGCCGACCTCGCCGGCTGGCTGGAGGCGCGCCTCCTCTGGGCGCGGTTTGGGCTATAGCCTTGCTTGACCGCGCGCCTGACCACCCCTAAACCACATCAATGTTTGGCGGACTTCCCGAGCTCTTTGTGATCCTCGTCGTGGTGTTCGCCGCCTGGCACGTGGTGAAGATGTTCAACCGCGCCAATTCTCCGCCGCCCCGTGCCCCGCGCCCGCAGGCACCCCCTCAGGCGCAGCGGGTCATCGAGGCCGAGGACCTCGTCGCCTGCAAGGTCTGCGGCGCCTACATCGCATCGAGCGCGCGTCATTGCGGCCGCGCCGATTGCCCGCAGCCGCGCTGAACCATGCCGCGAGCCGAGAGGCCTGCCGGGTTCCAGGGCATCATCCTCGAGCTGCAGCGCTACTGGGCGGCGCGGGGCTGCGTGATCCTGCAGCCCTTGGACCTCGAGGTCGGCGCCGGCACGTTTCATCCCGCAACCGCGCTGCGCTCGCTCGGGCCGGCGCCGTGGAAGGCCGCCTATGTCCAGCCGTCGCGCCGCCCAACCGACGGCCGCTATGGCGACAACCCCAACCGGCTGCAGCATTACTACCAGCTGCAGGTCATCCTCAAACCAGCGCCGGCCGACAGCCAGCAGCTTTATCTCGACAGCCTCGCGGCAATCGGCATCGACGCGTCGCGCCACGACATCCGCTTCGTCGAGGACGATTGGGAAAGCCCCACGCTTGGCGCCTGGGGGCTCGGTTGGGAGGTCTGGCTCGACGGTATGGAGGTCAGCCAGTTCACCTATTTTCAGCAGGTCGGCGGTATCGAATGCGATCCCGTCTCGACCGAGCTCACCTACGGACTCGAACGCCTGGCGATGTACGTGCAGGGGGTCGAAAGCGTCTACGACCTCAATTTCAATGGCCTCGATGGCCTCGGCCGCATCTCCTATGGCGACGTCTTCCTGCGCGCCGAGCGGGAGTACTCGGCCTACAATTTCGAGCGCGCCGACACCGATCTTTTGTTCCGCCATTTCGTCGAAGCGGAGCGCGAATGCAATGCGCTGCTCGGCCTTGGCGACGCCGCCGACAACCGGCCGCCGTTGCCGCTCCCGGCTTATGATCAGGTGCTCAAATCGAGCCATATCTTCAACCTGCTCGACGCGCGTGGCGTGATCAGCGTCACCGAGCGCGCCGCCTATATCGGCCGGGTGCGCGCGCTGGCGAAGGCCTGCTGCGAAGCTTGGCTCGCGGGTAGCGCATGAACCCTATCTGTCTTTCCCCTTGGCCGGACTTGATCCGGCCATCCACGAATAGCCGACAACTATTCGTGGACTCCCGGGTCAAGCCCAGGGGAGGCGACCATTTTATGGGCCTTTGAAGCGTGACCGGCGAATTGCTCCTCGAACTCCTGTCCGAGGAAATCCCGGCGCGCATGCAGCGCCGGGCGATTGACGACCTGACCGCGCTCGTCCGCGACAAGCTCAAGGCCGCCGACATCCCAGCCGCGACGATCGAGGGTCATGTGACGCCGCGCCGGCTGGTCGTCATCGCCGACGGCATCCCCGCGCGCCAGCCCGACCGCAGCGAGGAACGCCGCGGCCCGCGCGTCGGCGCGCCCGAACAGGCGATCAATGGCTTCCTGCGCTCAGCCGGTCTCAAATCGCCCGATGAGCTGGAGGTGCGCGGCGAGTTCCACTTCGCCGTCATCAAGCGCCCCGGCCGCGCCACGCAAGAGGTGCTGGCCGAGCTGATCCTGGCGGCTATGACCGCGCTGCCCTGGCCGAAATCGATGCGCTACCCGGGGTCGAGCCTGCGCTGGGTGCGGCCGCTCAACTCCGTCGTCTGCCTCTTTGATGGCGAGGTCATCAACTTGCCGCTCGGCGAGGTGCCGGTCGGCCGGGTGACGCAGGGCCATCGCTTTTTGGCGCCGGGCGAGATCACGGTCGAAAGCGCCGCCGATTACCGCGCCAAGCTTGCCGAGGCGCATGTGGTGCTCGATCGCCAGGAGCGCCGTGTCACGATCGACGAAGAGCTGACGGCGCTGGCGCGCGCCGCCGGCCTGACCGTCAAGGCCGATGAAGGCCTGCTCGACGAAGTGACCGGCCTTGTCGAATACCCGGTCGTGCTGATGGGCAAGATCGATGCCGATTTTGTCCGTCCGCTGCCCGACGGCCTGCCGCCCGAGGTGCTGGCGACCGCGATGCGCACGCACCAGAAATACTTCACCTGCCTCAATCCCGATGGCACGCCGGCGCCGCGCTTCCTCTTCGTCGCCAACAATGTGACCCCGGACGGCGGCAAGACCATCGCCGCGGGCAACGAGCGCGTGCTGCGCGCCCGCCTGTCGGACGCCCGCTTCTTCTGGGACCAGGACCGCAAGACCCGCCTCGAAGACCGCGTCGAGGCCCTCAAGCAGCGCGTCTACCACGAGGGGATTGGCAGCGAATACGATAGAAGGCAGAGTTTAGCCAGTATAACGGCTGATATAAGCTCGCTGACCGGAAGCGATGAAGAGATTAAGACGATCAGTGTTGCTGCCGCTCAGTTAGCTAACGCCGATCTATGTACAGGAACCGTCGGGGAGTTTCCTGAACTTCAAGGCATCGTAGGTGGTTATCTTGTTCTACACGCGGGGCGCGATCCCCGTATAGCCGATGCTATTGCTCAGCAATATAGGCCGCTTGGCCCGAACGATGGTCTCCCCACGAAACCGGCGAGCATCAACCTCGCGCTCGCGGCAAAAATCAACGCCCTGGTCAGCTTTTTTAAAATCGGCGAGAAACCGACAGGTTCACGCGATCCGTATGCGTTGCGCCGTATCGCGTTAGGCATAGTCCGAACGATTTTAGAAAATAAAGTGCGGCTTCGTCTTACCGTCGCACTCATACGAGCAGCCAGTATTTATACCGATGACACACTCAAAGTGACGACAGAGGTGATGGACTTTATTGCCGAGCGTCTAAAGATTCACCTTCGTGAGAAAGGTGTTCGTCATGATTTGATTTCTGCGGTCTTTGCGCTCCATGAGGATGATTTGGTCCGGCTACTCAATCGGGTGGAGGCGTTGCAAACATTTTTGAAAACCGATGACGGCATTAACCTGCTGATCGCTTATCGGAGGGCGTCGAATATAGTCGATATTGAGGAGCAACGTGACGGCCGACGGTACGACGGCGAGGTAACGGGTGATTTGCTGAGTCAAGAGGAGGAGAGAACGCTGCACGACCGGCTCACAACGATGAGTGCGCGCGTTGAAGACCAGTTGAGCCAGGAATTCTTCGAGAGCGCGATGATCGCGCTCGCCACCCTCCGCAAGCCGGTCGATGAATTTTTCGAGCGGGTCACCGTTAACGTTGAAGACAAAAAATTGCGCGAGAACCGGTTACGGCTACTCGCGCGTATCAGGGCGACGATGAACCAGATCGCCGATTTCTCCCAGATCGAAGGGTAGGCTCTGCACATGGCCAAATGGGTCTACAGCTTTGGCGGCGGCGCGGCCGAGGGGAGCGCCGAGCTGCGCGATCTGTTGGGCGGCAAGGGCGCCAATCTTGCCGAGATGTCGAGCCTCGGCCTGCCGGTGCCGCCGGGCTTTACCATCACCACCGAGGTCTGCACCCATTTCTATGCCAACAAGCGCAATTATCCGGGCGAGCTCGAAACCCAGGTCGCGGCCGCGCTCGCGGCGGTCGAAAAGTCGATCGGCGCCAAGCTTGGTGACCCGAAAAATCCGCTGCTCGTCTCGGTCCGCTCCGGCGCCCGCGCCTCGATGCCAGGGATGATGGACACGGTCCTCAATCTCGGCCTCAACGACCGCACCGTCGAGGGGCTCGCCGAGATCAGCGGCGACCAGCGCTTCGCGTGGGACAGCTATCGCCGCTTTCTGCAGATGTACGGTGAGGTCGTGCTCGGCATCGAGCACCAGCATTTCAGTTCGTTGATCGACGATTACAAAAACGACATCGGCGTCTCGCTCGACACCGACCTCGAACCCAAGGACTGGCAGGCCATCGCCGACGGCTTCAAGGACATCGTCCGGAACGAGACCGGCGACGCTTTCCCGCAGGATGTCCAGGCGCAGCTTTGGGGCGCGATTGGCGCGGTGTTCGGCAGCTGGATGAACCAGCGCGCGGTCACCTATCGCCGGCTCAACAACATCCCGGAAAGCTGGGGCACCGCGGTCAGCGTCCAGGCGATGGTGTTCGGCAATCGCGGCGACGATTGCGCCACGGGCGTCGCCTTTACCCGCAATCCCTCGACCGGCTCGAACGAGTTCTACGGCGAGTTCCTCGTCAATGCCCAAGGCGAGGATGTCGTCGCCGGCATCCGCACCCCGCAATCGCTGACCATAGCCGGCAAAAAGGCCAACGGCTCGGCCCTGCCGTCGATGGAAGAGGTGATGCCGGCGGTCTATGCCGATCTCTTGCAGGTGCGCGACAGGCTCGAAGACCGCTATCGCGACATGCAGGACATCGAGTTCACCGTTGAGCGCGGGCGGCTCTGGATGCTGCAGACCCGCACCG
The DNA here is from genome assembly GCA_035504235.1 of Allostellaceae bacterium. Classification (GTDB taxonomy): domain Bacteria; phylum Pseudomonadota; class Alphaproteobacteria; order ATCC43930; family CGMCC-115725; genus DATARH01. The sequence goes on from DATJSH010000020.1 coordinate 14,565, forward strand.
GCAAGCGCACCGCGCAAGCGGCGCTGAAGATCGCCGTGTCGCTGGTCGAGGAAGGCGTCATCGACCAGGCCGAAGCGGTCCGCCGCATCGAGCCCAATTCGCTCGACCAATTGCTGCACCCGATGCTCGATCCGTCGGCCAAGGTGGACGTGCTGGCGCGTGGGTTGCCGGCCTCGCCCGGCGCGGCGTCGGGCAAGCTCGTGTTTTCCGCCGAGGAAGCCGAAAGCTGTGCCGCCCGCGGCGAGGCAGTGATCCTCGCCCGCGTCGAGACCAGCCCCGAAGATATCCACGGCATGCACGCGGCGCGGGGAATCCTTACCGCGCGCGGCGGCATGACCAGCCACGCCGCGGTCGTTGCGCGCGGCATGGGCCGGCCTTGCGTCGCAGGCGCGAACGACGTGCGCATCGACTACCGGGCCGGCACGATGACCGTGCGCAACGTGCTGGTGCGCGAGGGCGACCTCTTGACGCTCAACGGGTCGACCGGCGAGGTCATTCTCGGCGAGGTGCCGACCATCGAACCCGAACTCTCCGGCGATTTCGCGACGCTAATGGAATGGGCGGACGAGCTGCGTACCTTGAAAGTGCGCACCAATGCCGAGACTCCGACCGACGCTCGCGCCGCGCGTAATTTTGGCGCCGAAGGCATCGGCCTGTCGCGCACAGAGCACATGTTCTTCGAGGCCGACCGCATCGGCGCGATCCGCGAGATGATCATGGCCGATGAGGAGCGCGGCCGCCGCGCCGCGCTCGCCAAGTTGCTGCCGATGCAGCGCGCCGACTTTCTTGAGATTTTCAAGATCATGGCCGGGCTGCCGGTGACGATCCGCCTGCTGGACCCGCCGCTGCACGAATTCCTGCCCAAGACCGACCCCGAGTTCAACGAGATGGCGCGGGTCACCGGCAAGACCGTTGCCGAGGTGCACCAGCGCACCCACGCGCTGCACGAGACCAACCCGATGCTCGGCCATCGCGGCTGCCGGCTCGGCATCACCTTCCCCGAGATCTACGAGATGCAGGCGGTCGCGATCTTCGAGGCGGCCTGCGCCGCGGTGAAGGAAACCAAGGATGCCATCGAGCCCGAGATCATGGTGCCGCTGATCGCGACCAAGCGCGAATTCGACATTCTGAAGGAGATGGTCGATCGCGTCGGCGGCGAGATCATGGAGCGGGAAGGGGTCACATTGCCCTATTCGGTCGGCACGATGATCGAGCTGCCGCGCGCCGCGCTCTTGGCCGGCGAGATCGCCGAAACCGCCGAGTTCTTCAGCTTCGGCACCAATGATTTGACGCAAACCACCTACGGCCTGTCGCGCGACGACGCGGCGAGCTTTATCGGCGCCTACCAGAAGATGGGGATTTTCGAGCAGGACCCGTTTGTCACGCTCGACACCGAAGGGGTCGGTGAGCTCATCCGCATCGCCGCCGAGCGCGGCCGCAAGACGCGGCCCGACCTCAAGCTCGGCATTTGCGGCGAGCATGGCGGCGATCCGGCCTCGATCCGTTTCTGCCACAATATCGGTCTCGATTACGTGTCGTGTTCGCCTTACCGCGTGCCGATCGCTCGCCTCGCCGCCGCCCAGGCCGAACTCGCCGGCGACGAGGTAGCGAGCACCGCCTGACCCTCATCCGCCTCGCGGCGAGGCCCGCCCGCCGCAGGCGGAAGATGGGAAACAAGCGCCGACGCAAAACCCCTCTCCCGCTTGCGGGAGACGGGTGAGGGTTAGTCCGGCAACCGCATCCACTCGGGCGGCAGCGGCACGATCGTTGCGTCGCCGGCCCGAAGCAGCCCGCCGGCGGCCTCCAGCCGCAACAGCGCCAACCCCGCGCCATCCCGGCTCGACCGCATCTCGCCGGCTTCTTGGCCATCAAGGGTGATGATCGCGCCGGGTTCGGGCGCGGGGCCGTCGATCCGCACCGGGAACAGCCGCTTCTTGATGAGGCCGCGATACTTGGTGCGCGCGGTTAGCTCCTGGCCGATATAGCAGCCCTTGTCCCAATCGACGCCGTTCAGCTCGTCAAACCCCGCTTCGAGCAGGATCGACTTGTCGAGCAGCAGGTCGCGGCTGCCGTCCGGCACGCCGAGCCCAAGCCGCAGCCGGTCGTATTCGGCGAAGTCGCTCTCGAGCGCCCCGATCTCCTCCAACGCGCCGCGAATCTCGCCGCGCGGTAAAATCGCCCGGACGCCTAGTGTCGCGAGCCGCGGGTCGGCAAAGACCATGCCGTACTCCAGCGGCCCTGCCGTGCCCGGTTCGCCCGCCGCGGCGTCGCCGTAGATCGCTGCGACCGCCAGGTCGGGCCGCTCGTCGATCGTCACCTTGGCGCGCAGCCGGTACCTGCCGAGCCGCCGCTTCAGATCGGCGAGCCGCGCCGCCTCGCCGTCGAGCCAGATCTCATCGCCGTGCTCCACCAGCATGAAATCGTGCAGGTATTTGCCCTGCGCGGTCAGCAGCGCGGCATAGATCGCCCGCTCGCCACTGATTTTTGCCGCGTCGTTGGAGATGAGCCCTTGCAGAAAGCTCGCACGGTCGGGGCCGCTGATGGCCAGCACCCCGCGATCCTCCAGCACGACAAATCTGGTTTCGCTCGATAAACTCATCGACAACATCTTGGAGGTATTTGCCCAGCCTTGCTAGAGGTAGAGGCGAGCGGCTTGCTTGGCAAGGCAAGGGACGCCGCGTTATAAGGCGCGGAGACTGCCGATTATGGATATTCTTTTCGTCACCGCGACGCGCATCGGCGATGCCGTGCTCTCGACCGGGCTGCTTGCCTGGCTGATCGAGCGTCATCCCGGCGCGCGGGTGACGGTCGCCGCCGGGCCGGTCGCCGCACCGCTTTTCGCAGCCGTCCCTGGCCTGGAGCGCATCATCGTCATGCGCAAGCAGCCGTTGTCGGCGCATTGGCTCGCGCTGTGGGGCGCGGTCGCGGCGCGCCGCTGGGACATCGTCGTGGACCTGCGTGGCTCGGCGCTGGCCTGGATGCTGCGCGCCCGTCGCCGTCGCGTGATGGCGAAGGGCGATCCGCGCAAGCACCGAATCGCCCAACTCGGGCAATTGTTCGATCTCGATCCGCCGCCAATGCCGGTGACGTGGACGGCGCCGTCGCATGATCGCGCCGCCGAGCAGCTGATCCCGCCGGGCTTGCCGGTGCTGGCGCTTGGGCCCGGCGCCAATTGGCGGGCAAAGCTGTGGCGCATCGAGCGCTTTGTCGAACTGGCGCGGCGTCTGACCGTGCCGGAGGGGCCGTTGCCCGGCGCTCGGGTCGCGGTGCTCGCCGCCGAGCACGAGCGCGAGCTGGTCGAGCCGCTGCTCGCCGCCATTCCGGCGCGGCGCATCATCGATTTGGTCGGCCGCGTCGACCTCCTGACCGCAGCTGCGGTGCTGCGCCGCTCTGCGCTCTATATCGGCAACGACAGCGGATTGATGCATCTGGCCGCGGCAGTCGGCACGCCGACGCTCGGCCTGTTCGGGCCAAGCCTGATCGACCAATTCCATCCAGTCGGGCCCTATTGCGCCTCCGTCCGCACGGCGTTGCCGCCCGAGGCTTTGTTCTCGCCGAATTTCGACCATCGCACCACCGATACGCTGATGGACAGCCTGTCGGTCGAGACGGTCGAAGCCGCGGCGCGCGGCCTGTGGTCGCGCGTGACGAGCAAAGCGGCGTGAGCGACGGTCGACCGCTCCTCTCGGCGGTGGTCGTCGTGCACAACGAAGAGGCGCAGCTCGCCGAGTGCCTGAAGACGGTGAACTTCTGCGACGAGATCGTCGTGGTGCTCGACCGTTGCACCGACAGGTCGAAGGACATCGCGCGCCTGTTCACCTCAAATCTGGTGGAGGGCGCCTGGGAGCGCGAAGGATCCCGCCGTCACGCCGGGATCGATGCGTGCACCGGTGTCTGGGTTCTCGAGGTCGACGCCGACGAGCGCATACCGCAGCCGCTTGCCGACGAGATCCGCCGGACGTGCAGCTATTCGACCGTGTCGTGGCATCTGATCCCGGTCGACAACTATATCGGCGAGCGATTGATCCGCCACGGCTGGGGCGCATCCTTCGGCAAAGGCGCCTTTGCCGGTCTTTACCGGCATGGCGCCAAGCGTTGGGGCGATCAGCGCGTGCACCCGGAAGTCACGCTGTCCGGGTCGCAGGGTCCGACCTTCAAGGGCCGCCTCGTGCACTATGTCGACCGCAATATCTCGGACATGCTTCGCCGGCTCGATCGCTATACCACCGAGCGCGCCAAGGATTTGCGCGAAAGCGGCCGGATCGGCAGCTATCGGACCAACGTGCGGCGTATCTTCACCCGGTTCTGGAAGTGCTATATCGGGCGACGGGGTTATCGCGAAGGGCCGTACGGGTTTCTGATCGCGCTGTGCGCCGGCCTCTATCCGATCCTCTCCTATCTCAAGGCGCGGCTGGAAAAGGAGTAATGGCAAGCGTCGTCATGGCCGATGACGGCATCGCCTTTGACGGCGCAACGGCCGAAATGGGCCCGCTCGGCGGCGCCGAGACGGCCTTTGTCGCGCTTGCCGAGGCGCTTGCCGCACGGGGCCACGAGGTCCGCGCGCTCAGTCGCTGCGCGGTGCCGCTGACCCATAAAGGGGTCGCCTGGGCGCCGATCGAGAGAGGTGTGCCGCGATCCTGCGATCTCTACATCGGCAATCGCGGGCATCGGTTGATCGGCCTGGTGAAGCGACCGCGGCGGCGCGTGCTGTGGCTGCACAACCCGGCGCGCTATCTGTGCAAGCCGCGCATGGCGGCACGCATCGCCTGGTATCGGCCGCTGATCATGACGACCGGTATCTATCATGCCTCGACCGTTCCCGCCTGGCTCATCGATGGCGGGCAGGCGGTGATCCCCTACGGCGTGCTCGACCGCTTTCGCCATGCCGAGCCACGCGAGCCGCCGCCGCGGCGCGCGATCTTCACCTCGAACCCGCTGCGTGGCCTCGGCTGGCTGATCGATCTGTGGATCGCTAAAATCAAGCCGGCCGTGCCGGACGCTGAGCTGCACATCTATGCCGGAGCGGCGGTCTACGGCGGCATGACAAAGCACGCGGGAGAAATCGAGGCGGTGCTGGCTCGCGCCGAGGCGCTGGGACATGAGGGCATCCATCGCCATGCGCCCGTCGGGCGCGAGCGGCTTGTCGAAATGCTGACGGGAGCGCGCGCCATGCTCTATCGCGGCGATCCCGGCGAAACCTTTTGCCTGGCGTTGGCAGAGGCGCAGGCGCTCGGCGTGCCGGCCGTGGTGACTCCGCTGGGGTCGGTCGGCGAGCGCGTCGCTGATGGGCTCAGCGGCCGGGTGGCCAAAAGTGACGACGAGTTTGCCGACGCAGCGATCGCTGTCCTGCGGGACGACGCGGTGTGGCGGCGGTGGCATCACGGCGCGCTGCAATCGCAGCGCGGCCTCAGCTGGGACGAGGTCGCCCAGCGTTACGAGGCGCTGATCCCATGAGCCGAGCGGACAATATCCTCGTTTATCGCGACCGCATCGTGCCGCGCTCTGAGGCGCATTTCCTGCGCCGGCTCTATATCGGGTTCGAGCGGCTGAACCCGATATGGGTCGGCCGCCACAAAGGCGACGGGCTCAATGATCTCGGCGTCGAGCCGCTGATGCTCGGACGCGAAGGGCTGCTGGGTACGTTCGACCGTGGCCGCTTCAAGCATTTCGGCACGCTGCCCACTGCCTCCGACCTCGCCGCGCTCAACCCGCGCCTGGTGCACGCGCATTTCGGCCGCGGCGGCGCCTTGGCGCTGCCGATCGCCCGCGCGCTCGGCGTGCCGTTGGTCGTGCAGTACCACGGCGGCGACGCCACCAAGGACAAGCATTACCGCCGCGGCCTCGTGCCGACGATCTATCAGCAGCGTCTCGCCGAATTGCAGCGCGAGGCCGCACTCATCATCTGCGTCTCCGGCTTCGTCCGCGACCGGCTGCTGGCGCGCGGCTTCCCGCCGGAAAAGCTGCTGGTTCACCGCTATGGCGTCGAGATGGGCGGGCCGGGCGATACGCCGGCGCCAAAAGAGACACAACCTTACCTGTTGTTCGCCGGCCGCTTTGTCGAGAAGAAAGGCATCCCGACCTTGATTGAGGCGATGCGCCGTCTGGAAAGCGAGGGCAGGGAGGTGCAATTGAAGCTGGTCGGCGACGGTCAGATCGCCGGCGAGTTGAAGCGCCAAGCCTCTGATCTGCACAATGTCGAGTTTCCCGGCTGGATATCCAACGCCGAGCTGCGCCGGATGATGCGCGGCGCGCTCGCCGTCTGCGTGCCGAGCATCGAGGCCGCCAGCGGCGACGCCGAGGGTCTGCCGAACGTCGTGCTCGAGGCGATGGCCGCCGGCGCGCCGATCGTCGCGACCCATCACGCCGGCATCGGCGAGGCGGTCGATGACGGCCGCAGCGGGTTTCTCGTGCCATCCGGCGACGCCGATGCGCTGGCCGCGGCGCTGCGCCGCCTGGTCGAGAGCCCCGACACCGCCCGCGCGATGGGCGAGGAGGCGCGCCGCGTCGCGCTCGACCGCTTTGACGCGACGACCCAGTCGAAGCGGCTGGAACAGATTTTCGAAGCCGTCATTGCGAGGAGCGCGTAGCGCGACGCGGCAATCTCGTTCCGTCGGGAGCCAAGGCGGCGGGAGATTGCTTCGCTACGCTCGCAATGACGGTCAAGTCAGCCGCCACCCGAGCATCTCGCCCGCGCGGAACGGCGACACCGCCAGTCCCCCATCACCGATCTGATCCGGCACCGTCCATGTCTCGCGCCGCAGCGTCACCCGTGTTTCGTTTGCGGGCAGGTAATAGAATGCCGGTCCGTTGAGCGAGGCGAACGCCTCGAATTTGTCGCGCGCGCCTTCCTCGTCGAATACCTGGGCATAGAGCTCGACCGCCGAGGCCGCGGTGAAAATGCCGGCGCAGCCACAGGCGGTTTCCTTGGTCGGGATCGCGTGCGGCGCGCTGTCGGTGCCGAGAAAGAAGGCCTCATACCCCGAGGTCGCGGCGCGCCGCAGCGCCAGCCGATGCTTCTCGCGCTTGGCGATCGGCAGGCAATAGAGATGCGGCCGGATGCCGCCCTGGAAGATGGCGTTGCGGTTGATCATGAGGTGATGCGCGGTGATCGTCGCCGCGAGGTTGGGCCCACCGTGCTCGACGTAATCGACCGCCTCTGCCGTCGTGATGTGCTCGAGCACGACCCGCAATTCCGGCAGCCGGCCGCGCAGCGGGTCGAGCGTCTGCTCGATGAACACCGCCTCGCGGTCGAACACATCTACTGTGGGGTCGGTCGCCTCGCCGTGAACGAGCAGCGGCATGCCGATCTCGGCCATGCGCTCCAGCACCGGCATCACCCGGCCGAGATCGGTGACGCCGTGCGCCGAGTTCGTCGTCGCGTGCGCGGGGTAGAGCTTGACCGCGATGAATACCCCCTCGCGATGACCGCGATGGATTTCGTCGGGGTCGCTGCCATCGATCAGATACGCGGTCATCAGCGGAGTGAAGTCTGCGCCCGGCGGCAGCGCGGCGATGATCCGCTGGCGATAGGCGAGGGCGGCGGCGACCGTCGTCACCGGCGGCGTCAGATTGGGCATGACGATTGCCCGCGCGAACTGCCGCGCGGTGTGGGGAAGCACAGCCGCCATCATCGCGCCGTCACGCAGATGCACATGCCAGTCGTCGGGGCGGCGGATCGTCATGCTGTCGTGCATGGGTGAAACCTTCGGAATACCCATATGAGGATAGAGCGCGCGGCCGGCTCTTGCTACGATCCGCGCGGAGATGACGGAGGGCCTTATGAGCGGGTGCATCGTCGGCTGGGCGCACAGCAAGTTCGGGCGGCATGACGACCGCGATGTCGAATCGCTGATTGTCGAGGTCGCGCAAGGTGCGCTCGCTGATGCCGGGGTATCGGGCGCCGATATTGACGCGGTCTATCTTGGCACGATGAACGGCGGCTTTGTGAAGCAGGAATTTCCTGCCTCGCTTGCCTTTCAGGCCGATCCGGGGCTGCGCTTCAAGCCGGCGACCCGCGTCGAGAATGCCTGCGCCACAGGATCCGCGGCGATCCATATGGGGCTCAACACGATCGCTGCGGGTAAAGGCCGATTGATCCTTGTCGTCGGGGTCGAGAAGATGACCGAGCGCAGCGGCGCCGAGGTCAACGACCTTCTGCTGCGCGCCTGCTACCGCAAGGAGGAGGACCAGATCGAGGGCGGCTTCGCCGGCATCTTCGGGCAGATCGCGCAGAGCTATTTCCAGCGTTACGGCGATCAGTCCGACGCGCTTGCGCGCATCGCCGCCAAAAACCACAAGAACGGCGTCGCCAACCCGCTGGCGCAGATGCGCCGCGACCTCGGCTACGAGTTCTGCCGGACGATCTCCGACAAGAACCCGTTGGTCGCCGGTCCGCTGAAGCGCACCGATTGCTCGCTGGTATCCGACGGCGCGGCCGCGGTCGTGCTCGCCGACATGCAGACCGCGCTGTCGATGAAAAAGGCCGTCGCCTTCCGCGCCGCGGAACAAGTCAACGATTTCCTGCCGATGTCGCGGCGCGACATCCTGGCCTTCGAAGGGCCGGGGCTGGCGTGGAAGAAGGCGCTCGCCGCCGCCCGCCTTGGGCTGCTCGAGCTCGACCTGGTCGAGACGCATGACTGCTTCACCATCGCCGAGCTGATCGAATACGAGGCGATGGGTTTGACCGCGCCGGGCGAAGGCTCGCGCGCGATCCTTGAAGGCTGGACCGAAAAGGACGGCAAGCTGCCGATCAACCCGTCGGGCGGGCTCAAGGCGAAAGGTCACCCGGTTGGGGCGACAGGTGTGTCGATGCACGTGCTGGCCTCGATGCAGGTGACCGGGCAGGCGGGCGACATGCAGATTCCCGGCGCGTCGCTTGCCGGCGTGATGAACATGGGCGGCGCCGCGGTCGCCAATTTTGTCAGCATCCTCGAACCACTGCGCGGCTGATGGCCGGCTTTCGCGCGCTTGTCCTGCGCGAGGCCGGCGGCAAGGTCTCGTCGCGTATCGAGTCGGTCGACGAAGGGCTGCTGCCGGTGGGCGAGGTTACTGTCGCGATCGATTATTCGACGCTCAATTACAAGGATGGGATGATCCTTCAGGGGCAGGGTCGTCTGGTGCGCGCCTACCCGCATATCCCCGGAATCGACTTCGCCGGCACGGTCGAACACTCGGAGTCGCCGGCTTTTAGCCGTGGCGACCAGGTCGTACTGACGGGCTGGCGGGTTGGCGAGCTGCAATGGGGCGGTTATGCCGAGAAGGCGCGGGTCATGGCCGACCAGCTAGTGCCCCTGCCAAAAGGTCTGACGGCGCGCCAGACGATGGCGATCGGCACAGCCGGCTTTACCGCGATGCTCGCGGTCATGGCGCTCGAAAAACACGGTCTCGGCAACGGCAGCGAGGTGCTTGTCACCGGCGCCAGCGGCGGCGTCGGCAGCACGGCGATCGCGCTGCTGTCGAGCCTGGGGCACAAGGTGGTCGCGTCGAGCGGCCGAACCCAGCTTTCAGGATATCTGCACGGGCTTGGCGCGACCGAGGTCATTCCCCGTTCGGCGCTGGCCTCTCCGCCCGCGCGTCCGCTCGACCGCGAGCGCTGGGACGGCGCGGTCGACGCCGTCGGCGGCGCGACCCTGGCGACAATTCTTACCCAGCTCAAATACCGCGCCAGCATCGCCGCGTGCGGCCTTGCCGGTGGCAGCGATTTGCCGACGACGGTGATCCCGTTCTTGTTGCGCGGGGTGAACCTGCTCGGCATCGACTCGGTCATGTGTCCCAAGGAGCCGCGCAGCGAAGCCTGGCGTCGCCTCGCGAGCGACCTGCCGCTCGATCGTCTCGACCGGATGATCGAGGAAATCCCGTTGTCCAAGGCCGCCGGGTTGGCGCCGCGTATTCTTGGTGGACAGCTACGCGGCCGCACCGTCATCGACGTGCACCGCTAAGCGGTGCGCGCGCGTCTGGCGCGCGGTGTGCTCGGTTCCGCAAGCGCCAGAATTGCCCTAGTCTTTCACCATCGAAGCGTGCAGCACGCAGGGAAGCATCCATGGCACTTGTTTACATGAAGGAAAGCCCGACCATCACCGCCGCCGAGTGGCAGGCGCGGGTCGATCTTGCCGCTGCACACCGATTGGCGGTGTGGCACGACTTTAGCGAGGGCATCTTCAATCATCTGACCCTTGCCGTGCCGGGCAAGACCGACCGCTATTACCAGATCCCGTTCGGGCTGCACTGGTCGGAGGTGACCGCGAGCTGTTTCATGGAGGTCGGGTGGGACGGCACGGTGCTGGCCGGCGAGGGTGAGGTCGAGCGCTCGGCCTATTGCATTCATGCGCCGATCCACCGTCTCGTGCCGCAGCATGCTTGCGTGCTGCACACCCATATGCCCTATGCGAGCGCGCTGTCGCGGCTCGAGCAACAGGAGATCCTGCCGATCGGCCAGACCGAGATCGGTTTTCTCGACAAGATCGCCTATGACGACACCTACACTGGTCCCGCGCTTGACCCGGAAGAGGGCGAGCGGCTCGCCGGAATTCTCGGGCCCGACAAGAAAATCCTCTTCATGGCCAATCACGGCGTCTGCGTCTGCGGCGGCAGCGTTGCCGAAGCCTACGACCTGCTGTACTACCTGGAGCGCGCCGCGCAGGTGCAGATCTACGCGATGTGGACCGGCCGCAAGCTGCGCGAGGTGAAGCCGGCCGTCGTCACCAAGACGCTGCGCATCTACGACGAGGTGTGGCCTGGTTACAAAGGCAAACCGCCCTATGAGCATCATTTCGCGGCGCTGAAGCGCCTGCTCGACCGGAAGGAACCGGACTACGCGGATTAGCGATCGATATTGAACAGAGAGGCCGCATGAACGACGTTTCCGCGGTCCGCAAGCTCGCGACCGAGGCCATCTGCCCGGCCAAGTTCGCCCATTTCGTGCTCCGCACCGGTCAGCTCGACAAGATGGCCGAGTGGTACCAGACCGTGCTCAATGCCCGCATCGTGTTCCGCGACGAGCGGCTGTGTTTTCTCAGCTACGATGACGAGCACCACCGCCTGGCGCTGATCAACATCCCCGGCGCTGGCGTGCGCGACCCCGAGTCGACCGGCACCGATCATGTCGCCTACAGCTACAACGATCTCGGTGAGCTGCTGTCGACCTACCGCCGGCTCAAGGCCTCGGGCATCGTGCCCAACTGGCCGATCAACCACGGCGTCACCACCTCGATCTACTACCGCGATCCCGACAACAACCGGGTCGAGCTGCAGATCGACAATTTCGCGACGCCGCGAGAGCTCGATGGCTACTTCCAAAGCCGGGCGTTCCGCGAAAATCCGGTCGGCGTCACATACGACCCGGAGGAGTTGTGCCGGCGGTACGAGGGCGGTGAACCCATGGCCTCGTTGCTCGAAATCCCGCCGATGCCCGAGGGCAAGACCCCCTGGGACATGCTGTCGAAGCACTAGCGGTCGACCTCCAGCGAAGCGCGCTCGCCGCAGCGGTCGGTCGGGCCGGCTCGTCTTGACAGGGGCGGGCCGGCGGTCATGCTACCGATCCTCCACAGCCCCCGGCGAGAGATCCCCCGCATGTTTACGATCGACCTCAGCGGCAAGACCGCGCTCGTCACTGGCGCCGCATCCGGTATCGGGCTTGCGACGGTCGAGATGTTCGCGAAAGCCGGCGCGACGGTGGCGCTCAACCACCTGCCCGATGACGCGCGCGGCGCAGAGCAGGTCGATAGGCTGAAGGCCGAGGGGCATAAAATCATCGCGGCGCCGGGCAATGTCGCCGTACCGGTCGAGGCAGAGACCATGGTCGGCCGTGCGATCGATGATCTCGGACGGCTCGATTACCTCTTCAATAATGCTGGCACCCCGGCCACTCCGACACCGATCCCGTTTCCTGAGCTCGACCGTCTGACCGAAGGATTCTGGCAGGCGATCCTCAACACCAATCTCATTGGGCCGTTTCGCTGTGCGCATGCCGCGGTGCCGGCGCTGCGCGCGGCAAAGGGTGCCATCTGCAGCACCGCTTCGATCGCAGGCGTCCAAGGGAGCGGTAGCTCGATCCCCTACGCGGCGAGCAAGGCCGGGGTCATCAACCTGACACGCAGCCTGGCGCGAGCGCTCGCACCGGACATTCGCGTCAATGCCGTCGCTCCTGGCTTTGTCGACAGCCCGTGGAATAAGGAGTGGCCGGCCGACCGCAAGAGCGAGGCCGTCATTCGCACGCCGTTGAAGCGCGCCTGCTCGCCGCATGACATCGCCGAGGCGGTATTTTTTCTCTGCGCCGGAAATTCGATGATTACCGGGCAGACGATCATCGTCGACGGCGGGCTCACGCTCTAAAAATCTCGGGAGAAACGTACGATGGCTGAGACGTTGAACGGCGCCGAATGGCTGGCGCGAGCGCTTGCCGGCACCGGGATGAGCCACGTCTTCTTTGTCGAATCGACACTGCGCCGGACCCTGCTCGCTCTGAGCGATCACGGGGTCAAGCCGATCCTTGCCCACTCCGAGAAGGCGGCTGCATATATGGCCGACGGCTACGCCCGCGTTGCGATGCGCCCGGGAATTTGCATGGCGCAATCGGTCGGCGCCGCGAACCTCGCTTCCGGGCTCCAGGATCCGTATCTCGGCCACAGCCCGGTGATCGCCTTTACCGGCCGCAAGGAGCCCTCATTTCAGCACCGTAATTCCTATCAGGAAATCCCGCACGCACCGCTTTTCGCGGCGGTGACCAAGTTCTCGGCACCGGTCGAGTCGACCGGTGAACTGGCGCGGCTGTTGCGCCATGCGTGGCGCTCGGCGCTGGCCGATCCCGTCCGGCCAACCCATCTCGATTTCAACGGTCTGCAAGGCGATGTCATCGAGCTGGGTCAGACCGATGCCTCGACCGAGATCGAGCGCGATAAGCGAGCGATCCCGGCTCATCGCCCGGTCGCAGCGGATAGCGATATCGAGCGCGTGGCAAAGCTTCTGCTCAGTGTGCGCCGGCTGGCAATCGTCGCCGGCGATGGTGCCGCCGCTTCAGCCGCCGGGCCGGAAATCCTCGCGCTGGCCGAAGCGCTGGCGGCCCCGATTGCCACGACACTGGGCGCGCGCGGCATCATCCCGACGCGGCACCGGCTGTCGGCCGGCGTTGCGGGCAGCTATTCGGCACCGCCCGCCAACCGCATCGTCCATAGCGCCGAGATGGTGCTGTTCATCGGCTGCGATAGCGGCGACCAGGTGACGCTGAACTGGACGATCCCCAACATCGCCACGCCGATCGTGCAGATCGATGCCGACCCGCTCGAAATCGGCCGCTCTTATCCGAACACGACCGGCATCGTCGGCGACCCCCAGGCGACCGTGGCGCGCCTCGGCGAGATTATCGGCCGACCATCGCGCGACAGCGGCTTTGCCGACGAGGCGGCGCGCATCGTCGCAGATTGGCGAGCGAGCATGCAGCCCCTTGTCGAAAAGAATACCACGCCGATCGCCGTCGAGCGGCTTTGCGCCGAGATCACCAGGGCACTGCCGGCGGATGGCGTGCTCGTTGCCGACACCGGCTATTCGGGAATCTGGACGGGCACGATGATCGACCTCAACGGCGCCGGACAGACCTATCTGCGGGCCGCCGGATCGCTCGGCTGGGCCTTCCCCGCGTCGCTCGGCGCGCAATGTGCCGCTGGCTCGCGCAAGGTCGTCTGCTTTACCGGCGATGGCGGGTTCTACTATCACCTGGCAGAGCTCGAGTCCGCGCGGCGCTACCAGATCCCGAGCGTGACGGTCATCAACAACAATTCGGGCTTTGGCCAGAACCTTACCGGGGTGCGGCGCATATCCGGCAATCGACCCGGTCGCGGCGAGGAGCTGATCCGCTTTGGCCCGACCGACTTCACCAAGGTCGCCGCAAGCTTTGGCGTGCGCGGCATCCGCGTCGAAGAGCCAAGCGCCATCGCTCCGGCGCTCGCGGAAGCGATCGCCGCGAATGAGCCTGTCGTGGTCGACGTCGTCACCGATCTCGAGCCGCGCGCCCCCGAGGCTTGGTCTCCGCCGCGCTGATCATTCAGCCGCTTTCACTTGCGACCGCGCCGGCTGGGCGCGTCGTCGGAAGCGCGGCGTCTTGGCCGGGCCGCTGTTGGCCGTCAGATAGACAGCCTTGTTGGTCTCGACCGTGTACCGAGGTGGCTCGCGCCGCGCTGCATATTGAGGGCGGGCGACGATCCGTTCAGCCAGCTCGAGATGGTTGCCGATATCGAAGAACTCGACCGCATTCGGGTGATAGTGGGCAAATTCAAGAAAAGTGTGCGTGCGCGATGCTATCACCCTGCAGCCGAGTTCCACGGCCTGCGAGATCGGCCCTGATGACGACTGGCCGACCTCGAGATAGGGCATGACCACCGCGTCACACATCGCCATGCCGGCAAGAAAGTCCGCGTCGTTGACGGCTCCCATGAAATGGATGCGCCCGGACAGGTCGCGCGGATGCCTACCGACCAGATCGGCGAAATGACGCTCGATATCAAAGGTTAGATTGAAGCTTTGGCGTGGCCCGGCGGCGATCTGGTCGTACAGCGTCGCATCGACACGCCCTTCCGTGAGAAGTGAAGCGATATAGGGGTGCAGCAATTGATGCGTTTGAATCTCGTTGGGGTGGGTGCTGCCGAATATCAATAGGTGATGGTCGGGCGAAAGATGATGTAGTGCACGAATAACCGTTTCGAATCCTTTATAATTGTTGAGAAACCCAAAAACGCCGACTAGCTTGCAGGTATCTTGTAATGGCTCCATCAGCGGGAAACGCTGACGCTTGGCCTGTCCGGCAATCGTCTCGATCTCCGTTGCCGAGAGAAACGCCAGCGGGTGATGGTGGACATTTTTCAGCCCGAGCAGGTGGGATGCGTCGGACAGGTCACGTCGGTTATGGACAATGATGTCGATCGGCTTGCGTCGTTGCGCGCGCCGCAAGTGCCGGGCGATGCCTTCTGAAAGCGTCTGCTCCCGTCGGTAGTGCGCACGCACCTCATATGCTCGGCGCCACTTCAGCGTGATAATCGCGTTGAAAAAATCGGGCCATGAGAAGGTCGGCGGCCGCTTCAGCGTGTGAAACGTCACGGAAAGGCGTGGGGCCGCGTCGACGATCCAGCGAAATCGCCGGTAGATATCTTTCGTGGAATGCCCCAGCGTACCAAATTCGAGCTGTAGGTTTACCGCGTCGAATCCGGCGAGTTCGTTGCAAATTTCTTTGATGTGACGATCGCCGAGCGCGCGCACGCGCTTATGCCGGCCGCGCAACATATACTGATCGAGGTCGAAGACGGTGATGTCGAAGAGATTTGAGAGCTGTCGTTCGAGGGCTTTTGTATAGGCGGCGATGCCGCAGAGCTGATTGCGCGTCGAGACGATCGCGAGCCGTGCATGCTCCCGCGTCAGGACCGCGATGCCGGCCCCGCGGTCAGGTATCGCGAAAGGGCTGCCGGATCGTCGCTCGGTAATCGCCATGGGTCGTCCCTAGAGATGATCGCGGATCGATTGCACCGCGAGGCCGCCGATCGCCCAGACCGCAAAAAGGATCAGCGCCGCCGTTCCCAGCGAGCGCCAGCGACGCGGATAAAGCGAGCTCTCGGGCAAGCGCGGTGGCACAAAGCTTTCGATATAAATATGCTGACGGTCGGCATTGTCGCGCGCGCGATCGAGCGCTTCGAGCGCGTGCTCATAGGCCGCCTCGGCAAATTTGCGCTCGGCGTCAAGCGCCTCATAAGAGCCAAGCTCATGCGATAGCGCCGGGGGCGTGGGAGCCGGGGCGGGCGATGGCGCGGCCGTACCCGCGGTCATCTCGTGTGCCAGCAGGTGTTGCTGTGTTTCGAGCGATTTGATGCGCGCCTTCAGTACCCGCACCGCCGGCGCGTCGTCGCGCATATAGGCGCTGAGGGTCGCCAACTCCGAATTGGCCTTAAGCAGATCATCGCGCAACTTGGTGGCTAGCGTCGTGTCGGCGCTCGCGGTCTGGCCGGGATCGATCATCCCCTCCTTGTCGCGGAACGCGCGGATCGCGGCGAGAGCGGTCATTAGGCGCATTTCGGCTGCGGCCACATCGGCTTCGGCATAGTCGAGCGCGTCGTGCCGTGCGCGCGCCGACAGGTCGTTGATGAGCCGCTCCGAGGACGCAACAATCCCCTGTGCAAGCCGCAGCGCGTCGGCGGGCGTGAAGGCGCGCGCTCGAACGACGATCGTGCCGGTCGAGGTGTCGTAAAACGGGTCGACCTGGTTCTGCCAGTAATAGACGAGTTGCTCTGCGGTCGCGGGAAGCCAAAGTCGCGACCACCAATCGGCCTCGCGCCCGGAAAACATTCGGCGCAGATCGAGCTTCGGGTCGAGCTCGTCGACGATGGCGCGGCTGGCGATGAACTGGGTGACGATCTGCGATTCGCCGGCCGCCGTCGTATGCGCGATGTCACCGAACAGCGTTAGCGGCTCGATGGGCGGCGCGTCGACCGTTCGCAGGCTCATGCGGAACTCGGCGACATATTGATTGGCGGCGATGGCCAGGTAATAGACCGCGGCGGCCGCCAGCGGCACCAGCACGACAATGACGAACGACAGCACCCGCAACGAGACATGCCGCCGCCCGCTCGTCGCTAGTGCGCCGTGCGCCGCCGGCTGGAACAGCGGCATCACCGTGCTGCTTGAGCGACCTGCGGGAAGCTGCGGCGCGGGTATCGGGCGCGGCGCGGCGCGGAGGCCGCGCGGGCGGAGCATCATTGCACCACCCCGCCGCTGCGCCGATAAGCGTCGAGTGCGCTCGTCACGTCGTCATATAGGCGCAACTCGCCACCTGCCAACACCGCGCCGCGCTCGCAATATTGCCGGATCGTGCGGCTGTTATGGGTGACGAGGATAATGTCGGAGCGGCGCAGGCGCTCGCGAAAGGCGCGTGCGCATTTGCGGCGAAACCGCTCGTCGCCGATCTCGGTAACCTCATCGATGAGGTAGGTGTCGAAGTCGATCGCCAGGCATGCGCCGAAGGCGAGCCGCGCGCGCATGCCCGCCGAGTAAGTGTTGACGGGCATGTCGAAATAGGTCTCGAGCTCGGAGAAATCGGCGACGTGGTCGATCGTTCGTCGCAGGTCGGCGCCGTAGACCCGGGCGATGAATGCGACATTCTCGCGGCCCGACAGCGCGGTATTATGGCGCAAATCCCTATGAAGCAAGTGCCGGCAAGAGTTTTTCTTGATGCGCGCTATCTGAAAGGCGATACACCATCGCCTTTATGCGCCGCCGCATTCGTGTCATTTTTGGCTTTGTTTTCGGCGCTTACGGATTCTTGTTCGGGCCAATTAAATGGTTTTTGGATTGGTACGGTCGTGGTTCCACCATGAGCGACCTGATCACTCCAATACAGGAACATTTTGCGGCATTTCCAGCCATGAGCGCCATGGCGCCATGGTTTTTTATGTTTGTAGGCGGCGGATTATTAGGCGATGCATATCTTTTGCCGATCCTCCGACGAAAATTCGAGGCAAAAGCGGCCTTTGAAGTGCTCTTTAATGACAAGAGCACGCCATTTTACTCTAGAGATTATCGGAGGAAAATCAGTGCCCCCGGCTGGGAAGATTATATTTCTCATGAATGGAAAGTGGGGATTAAAAACAATGCCGAAATGACAATCTATGACGTTGGAGTCACAATACAAGAAGAAAATA
>DATJSH010000021.1:0-29721 GCA_035504235.1 Allostellaceae bacterium
GCGGATCGCGTCGACCACGCGCTCGCCGACCTTTTTCGGGTCCAGCCCGGTCGTCGCGAGCCGCTCGGCAAGCACGCGTTCGTTATCGGCGCGCTCTTGCGGGCCGCCCAGATGATCCGGCCGGTTGCGCGCGCCGCGCGCAATGTTGGTGGCGATCGGGCCGGGGCACAGCACCGAGACGCCGATATTGCTGCCTTCGAGCTCCTGCTCGAGCGCCTCCGACAGCGACAGCACCGCGTATTTGCTCATCGAATACGGGCCCTGATGGGTGCCACGCCGGTTCTGAAAGCCGGCGACCGAAGCGGTGTTGACGACATGCCCCTCCTCGCCGTGCTTGAGCATCGCCGGGACGAAATGGCGGATGCCGTGGATCACGCCCCAGACATTGACGCCCATCACGAATTGCCAGTCGGCGAGCGACACGTCGGTGAGCTTCACGCCGTGCATCGGCACGCCGGCGTTGTTGCAGGCGATGTGCAGCTTGCCGAATTTGCGCTCGGCCTCGGCGAGCGCGTCGATCACCGACTGCTCGGTCGTCACATCGATGCGCACCGGCATCACCTGCTTGTTCGTGCCGGAAAGCCCGTGCGCGGCCTGCTCCACCGCATCTTTCTGGATGTCGGCCATCACCACGTTGGCGCCGCTTTCGGCGAGTGCAGTGGCGATGCCGAGCCCGATGCCCGAGGCAGCGCCGGTGACGATCGCGGTCTTGCCGGAAATGTCCTGCATTCGATGAACCCTCAGTGAAAATAACGCCCGGAATCGATGACCATCGTCTGACCCGTCATCGTCTCGGTGCGGCACAGCGTGACGACCATGTCGGCGCAATCGTCCTTGTCGGCGGGCTTTTTGAGGAGCGAGGTCGCCGCACCCTGGGCGATGAATTCGGGCCGCAGATTGGCGGTCGCGCGCGTCCCTTCGAGCAAACCCGGCGCGACGCAATTGACCAGCACGGTGGGCGCCAACGCCACCGCCATGCATTTCGTCAGATGGATGAGGCCCGCTTTCGACACGGCGTAGGCGATCGACGACCCGGTCGGGCCGACCCCGGCGACCGAGGCGATGTTGACGACGCGGCCGCGCCCCTGCCCTTTCATCACCGGCGCCACCGCTTTGGTGAGGCGCATCGGCCCGGTGAGGTTGACGGCGATGATCTTGTCCCAGATCTCCATGGTCAGCCCATCGAGATCATGGAACTGCACCGAATGATTGTAGGCCGCGTCGTTGACCAAGATGTCGAGGCGCCCGAAGCGCTTCACCACGCTGTCGACCACCCCGGCCACGGCCGCATCGTCGGTGATGTCGCATTGGAAGGCGGCGGCGTTGCACTGGTAACGCGAGGCGAGCTCGCGCGCGACGCTTTCGGCGTGGTCGCGGCTCTGCGCGTACATCACAGCGACATGCGCACCCTCTTTCGCCAGGGCGTGGCAGATGCGCTGCCCGAGCCCGCCATTGCCGCCGGTGACCAGCGCGACCGCCCCGTTCAGGTCCATCGGCTTTCTCCTTAAGCGAACGACTCGGTCATCGCCGAGTAGACCAGGGTGCGCAAGTCGCGGCGCAGCGTCAGGCGCGCCGGGCTGCCCATGACCTGCGTCAAGAACACCACCGTCAACTCTTCCTTGGGATCGATCCAGAACGCCGTCGCGGCCGCCCCGCCCCAGAAATATTCGCCGAGCGTGCCGGGCAGCCTTGTCTTGGCGACATCGACATTGACCCCGCAGCCCAGCGAGAAGCCGACCCCGGCATAGCCGCCTTCGCTGAACATGCCGGGGAACGCCATGTCGGCTACTTCCTTGCCATCGGGCAGGAAATTGAGGCTGAACAGCGCCACGGTCTTGGGGCTGAGGATTTGCACCCCGTCGAGCGTGCCGCCGTGAAGCATCATCCGGCAGAAGCGCAGATAGTCGTGCGCCGTCGACACCAGCCCGCCGCCGCCCGACTCCAATAGCGGCGGCTTGGCGTAGGTGCTCTCGCGGGCGTCGTCCTGGACCTTGAGGCCGCTCGCGCCCTCCGGCTGATAGCAAGAGGAAAACCGCTCGGTCTTGTCCTGGGTCACGTGGAACGCCGTGTCGTGCATGCCGAGCGGCTCGAAGAGGCGCGTGCGCAGGAATTCGCCAAAGCTCATCCCCGACAATTTCTCGACCAGATAGCCCAGCACATCGATCGCCACGGAGTAGTTCCACGCCGTCCCTGGCGAGAAATCGAGCGGGATTTGCGCGAGCTGGCCGATCATGCCCGTGAGGCCGCCCTCGGTCTGGCGGTCGACCACCTTCGCCCGGCGATAGGCGGCGTCGACCCCCGTGCGCATCATGAAGCCGTAGGTGAGGCCCGACGTATGAGTCGCGAGGTCGATGACCTTCATCGGCCGCACCACCGGCGTCGTCATGTAAGTCGGCACGGTCGGCAGGATCGACGGTGTGCCGCTGGCGTAGACGGCGAGGTCTTTCCACTCGGGGATGTGGGTGGTGACCGCGTCGTCGAGGCCGATCAACCCCTCCTCGACCAGCATCATCAGCGCCACCGCGGTGATCGGCTTCGACATCGAGTAGATGCGGAAGATCGCGTCTTCGCGCATCTTCTTGCCGCGCTCGATGTCCATTTGCCCGCTGAGCGTCGTGTGGACCAGCTCGCCCTTGCGGTAGACGTAAGTCAGGATGCCGGGCAGATAGCCGCCATCGACATAGCGGCGCGTCATCACTTCGTCGAGCCGCTTCAGGCGCGCCGACGACAGACCAACGGTTTCGGGCTTCGCCATCAGATCACTCCTTCCTCGGCGAGCCGCTCGACCTCGGCGGGAGACCGGCCGAGCAGCTCGGTCAGCACATAGAAATTGTCTTCACCGTAGCACGGCGCCCCACGGTTGATCGGGCCGCCGATATAGGCCGGGGTTTTCGACAGCTTCATCGGGATCTCGTAGACCGGCCAGGTGCCGATCTTGGTGCCGGTGACCTCGGTCAGCCATTTGAGGTGCTTGAGCTGCGGGTCGGTCTCGACCCGGTCTTCCGCATTCTGGCAGACGCCGGCCGGCACCCCCGCTTTCTGCAATTTCATCATGCAGTCATAGCGGTCCTGCGTCCGCGTCCAACCCTCGATCGCGGCGTCGAGCGCATCCTGGTGCTGCAGCCGGCTCTCGAGCGTCGCAAAGCGGCGGTCGTCGAGCCACTCGCCGCGCTCGGCGACGCGCGCCAAGGCGCGCCACTCGGCATCGGAGAAGCACGCGATGGTGATCCAGCGGTCCTTGCCGGCGCAGCGGTAGGCGCCGTGCGGTGCGGCAGGCTTGTAGGGCGAGCGGTTGCCGTAGCGGCGGAAGACGCGCTCGTTGGCTGCCCAGTCGAGGATTGTCGTGCCGGTGAGGAAGATGCCGCTCTCGCATTGCGAGGCGTCGATCCACTGCCCCTCGCCGGTGCGCTCGCGGTGGTAGATCGCGCCGAGCAGCGCCAGCGCATAGCCATAGGCGCCCATCCAGTCGAGATAGGAATAGCCCCAGCTCACCGGCATTGCCGGCTCCGGCAGCCCCGACATTTCCGCCTGCCCGCCAAACGCCGCCGCGACCGGCCCGACCGTGCGCATGCGGCCATAGGTGCCGTGCGCGCCCATGCCCGATTGCTGGATGTAGATGATGTCCGGCCGGATCGACTTCATCACGTCATAGCCGAGGCCGAGGCGCTGCAAGACGCCGGGTGAAAACCCCTCGGCGACGACATCGCAGAGGCGGATCATGTCCTTGGCGATCTGAAGCCCCTTCGGGTGGCGGATGTTCAGCGAGATGCCGCGCTTCCCGGAATTCTTGTTGAGGAAATTGCCGCCCATGTCGGGATCCTTGACCCCAGGGAGCGGTCCGGTCGCGGCGTCGCGCGCGGCGCGCCCGCCGACCGGCGCCATCCCCGCCAGCCGCGTGTCGGGATTGTCCTTCCACTCGACCTTGTAGCTTTCCGCGCCCATCGCCGCGAGAAACCGCGTGCCGCCCGCCGAAGCGAGAAACCAAGCGAAATCGAAGATCTTGATGCCCTGCAGCGGGAACGGCTTGTTGTGCAGCGCGGAGAGGCGTGGTTTCTCGACTTTGCGCGGGCTTGCCGGCACGCTGGGCTTGCGTGCCGCCTCACCGAGCACCGCCTCGGTGTCCTCGCCGAGCAGCGGAGCGCGGCGGCCGACCCGCCAGCTGGTCTTGTTGCTGAGCCATTTGCTGGTCGGGTAGGTGAACGAGCGGCCGAGCTCGGGATGCTCGATTTCGGCGAAGGTGTGACGGGCGCGCCAATGCTCGTCGAGGGCATTTTCGTGCGGCTTCCGGAGTGGCGCCCACAGGAGGCCAGCTTCCTGCGCTTCCAGCCACGGCATGTCTTTGAAAGTCCAGGCGCGGACAAAACGTTGCACGATGTCGAGCATGTGCGAGCGCGCCTCGTCGGCGCCGGCCGTGCCCGGGACCTGCCGCGCCTTCAGGTCCACCTCGGGAGCGGGCGGCTGCAAATCGGCCTGCGCGTTATATTTGGAGAGCAGTGGCACGAGGTTTTTGAGGTCGCGCGCGCCCATCCCGTGAGTGATGAACCAGCGCCCGTCCTTGGTGTGGCAGATACTGGGCGAATGGTTCGGCCCCTCAGAGGCATGACGGCAGGTCAGCCGCCACAACGGCACCCGCCGGCAGACCCAGTACATCAGATCCTGTTCGGGGTTTTTCGACACCGCCTCGTGGATCGCCAGCGACACGTCCTGCCCCTCGCCCGAGCGCTCGCGATGAATGAGCGCGCCGATGATCCCGGTCGCCATCTGCTCGCCGGCGATGTGATAGGCGTGCCAGATCTGCGGCGCGATCGGGGGCGTGTCGTATTCGAAATTAGGGTCGGGGTCGTAGCCGCAATTCATCATCGGCCCGCCCAGCGCGAGGTGGATCAGGTCCGAGCCCTTGAAGTCCTTCCACGGCCCGTCATCGCCAAACGGCGTCATCCGCGCCGTCACCAGTGCCGGGAAGCGCGCGTTGAGCGCCGCGTGGTCGAGCCCCAGCACCTCGTTGAGCGCGCCGCAGCTCGCGTCCAAGAGGATATCGGCGCCGCCGATGAGGCGCAGCATCTGCTCCTTGCCCGCCGGCGTCTGCAGGTCGAGCACCACCGACTTCTTGTTGCGATTGTAGTTCCAGAAATAGAGCGAGCGTTCGAGCCCCGGCTCATCGTTGAGATAGGGGCCGATGCGGCGGGTCGCGTTGCCTTCCCTCGGCTCGATCTTGATCACCTCGGCGCCGAGCCCGGCGAGCAGCAGCCCGCAATATTCGGCGCGCTCGTCGGCGATCTCGATGACCCGCAGCCCGGACAGCATGCCCGGCCCGGCATTGCCCATCATTTCGCCGGGCCCCGTGCTGTTCTGGGCTGCAGCGATCTCGGCCATGGCGCGGTTCCTCCCGAAGATCCGATTGGCCTAGGCTGCCGCGTTACCGCGCAAAGAAGCAATGCCGATCTGCGAATTGGCGTAATCTGCCCGGCGCAGACAAGAGAGCGGAGCGATCCGATGGCAGACCCGACCCCAGGCCGCGCGCACCTGATCACCGGTGGCTTTCCGCCCGGTTCGATGGGCGGCCACGACCATGATTACGCGCGACTGAAGCTGCTGGCCCTGTTGGCCGAGCGCGGCGTGCCGGCCTCGGTCGCCAACGACTTTGCCGATATCGGCAAATGGCTGCCGACAAGTCAGCTGCTCATCACCTATGTCGCCGGGCCTTACCCCGACGCGGCGCAGACCGAGGCGATCCGCGACTGGCTGGAAGCGGGCGGGCACTGGCTGGCGCTGCACGGCACCAGCGGCGGCCGCGCGCAGCGCGTCGAGGGCGCGCGCATGCGGCGCACGGTCAAGACCGAGCACCACGCGCTGCTTGGCTGCATGTTCCTGACGCACCCGCCGATCCGCGAGTTCCGCGTCGAAGTGAGCGCCGCACCCTCGCCGCTCACCAAAGGGCTCGGTACCTCGTTCACGGTCGAGGACGAGCCCTATTTCATCGAGCTGCAGGAACCCGCCTCGACGCAAATTCTCCTGACGGCGGAGTTTGGCCCGACGGCCGCCGGGGCGACCGAGCACCTCTACCCGTCGGATACCTCGTTGCTGCCCGACGGCAAGAGCCGCGTGCTCGGCTATTCGCGCGATGTCGGCAGGGGCGGCGTCGTGTATTTCGCCTTTGGCCATTGCCACAACCCGGCGATCCGCGCCGCGCGCGCCATTGCCGATCCCGCGGACAAGACGCCGCCGACCTTCCGCGCGCCGTGGGAGACGACCGCTGTCGTCACGCTCCTGCGCAACGCGATCGCCTGGGGCGTCGGGGCGTAGTTCAGCCGGCCAGACCACCCTCGCTGATCGATCCGGCGACCACATTGCGCGCCACCTCGCGCAACAGCGCGCGGTCGGCCGCGGCGCTCGCAGCCGGGGCGATGCCGGGCACCACCCGGTCATGGCTGTAGGTCGGCACCGCCGCGCCGTTCTCGAGCAGAGGCGAGTTGAGCGGCTTGCCGTCGCGGTTCGCCCGGATGCCGGCGCGGATCATGTTGCGCATCATGATGATGCCGCGGTCGGTCGAGGCGAGGTGCTCGAGCCCGTGCCGCGCGATGCCGTTGTGGATGCTGACCTGGGCGTCGTAGTCGCCGGGCACCCGCTGGCGCTCTTCATAAGATCGGCTGGCGTCCTGGCCGAAGCCGCCGCCGCGGCGCATCTCCTTGCCTTCCGGCGCGCGGTAATAGCCGATCTGCATCGTGTGCGTGTCGTCGAGCGGCACCGCCCAGGTCGTCGCCTGCGGCCGGTTGATCGAGTTCCTGAGCGCCATCGGGTCCTGGTTCGGCGGGAACTGGTGGATGTTGGGCAGGATGAAATCGGCGACCCGCACCCACACCCGGTCGTCCTGCCGGCGGGTGTCGATGTAGACCATGCCGAGCGGCGTCTCCATCCAGTCCCACTCGCCCAATGCCTTGAGGTCATCGGTGAATCCCTCGCTCCCCGGCAGCGTGTGCAGGAAGGCGAGATGCGCCGGGTCCATGCTGTTTTCCTTGACCTGAAGCCAGTTGCATTCCCACAGCGTCGGCTTTCGCGCGACCAGCCGGTAGCCGGCGATGTCATAGGTATCGAGGATCGGAAACGCCGGCTGCTGCTCCGGCTTGCCCATATAGGCAAAGACCAGCCCGGCATGCTCGTGCACCGGGTAGGAGCCGTGAAACAGCTTGTCCTTCAAGGTGCTGCCGGCGGCCTCGCCCGGGGTTTCGAGGATCGTGCCGTCACAGCCGAAGAGCCAGCCGTGATAGCAGCAGCGTATGCCCTTTTCGCCAACGAGGCCGAATTCGAGCGAGGTGCCACGATGCGGGCAGTGGAGTTCGAGAAGGCCGATCTCGCCCGACCCGTCGCGAAACACGACGAGGTCTTCGCCTAAAATACGGAGCTTCACCGGCAGGTCGGTGAGTTCGCTCGCCGGGATCACCGGCTGCCAGAAGCGGCGCATGTATTCGCCGCACGGCGTCCCCGGCCCGACGCGGGTGAGCTCCTCGTCCTCCGGCGGCATGCCGCGATGGTAGTAGGCGCTGTACGGCTTGTTCAGGAACGGCATGCGCTCGGTCATGAGTCCCTCATCCCGCGTGTTGGCATATAGTCACGTCAAGACGGGGAGGGTGCAATGGAGAAGCGATTTGGCGTCGTGTCCGCGGACGGCCACTGCCGGCTGCCGCATCTGCCCTTCGATCTGTGGACCAAGCGGCTGCCGCGCAAATTCCAGGATGAGGCGCCGCGCGTCGTGACCGGCGCCGACGGCGCGCGGCAATGGGTTGTCGAGGGCCACGCCTGGAGCGGCGTCGGCTGGGCCGGGGTCGGCCGCGGCGCCACCAATTGCTACACCCGCGCCGGGATCGCCGAAGAAGCCGAGCCCGGCATTTTCCGCGCCGCCACCGCCCGGCACCGCTGCGAGGACATGGACCGCGACGGCGTCGATGCCGAGCTGGTCAACGGCCCCTACGAGCAGATCCATCAGATCAAGAACCCTGAACTGCGCACCGCCTGCGTGCGCGCGGTCAACGATTGGGCGCGCGAGCTTTACGAGGAGTCCGCCGGCCGGTTCATCATGCTGCTGCCGTTGCCGTGCATGGGCCCCGACGAGGCGGTCGCGGAGCTGCTGCGGATCGCCGAGTTCGGCATGCCGACCGGGGTCATCTTCGACTGGGTCGGCGCGCCCGAGCCGGTGCTGCACCAGATGTGGGAGCCGGTCTGGGCAGCCGCGGCCGAGGTGGGCATGCCGGTCAACCTGCACGCCAACCCGCGCGGCGGCTCGCGCCAGATCGGCGTCGGCGCGACTGGGCTCGAACCGCGCAACCAGTCGCTGATGACGGTCGCCAACTTCCCGATGGGGCTGATGGCGGAGCTACTGAGCGCCGTTGTGCTGTCGGGCATCTGCGACCGCCATCCCGGCATCCGCTTTGTGCTCGAAGAGGCCGGCGTCGGCTGGGTGCCGTTTCTGTTTCACCGCTTCGACCGCGAATACGATTTCGGCGGGCCGGCGAGCCGGGTTTTCAAGCCCGACATCGAGCTGTCCGCGCACCCCAGCGATTTCGTCCGGCGCCAGGTCTTCTTCACCTTCGAGGTCGAGGAGGAAGGCGGGTTTCGCCGCGTGCCCGAGATCGGTCTCGGTAATTTCCTCTGGGCGAGCGACTTTCCCGGCCTCGACAGCCCGTGGCCGCACTCGAAATCCGAAGGCCACGCGCCCGCCGAGGCAGCGCTCGGCAAAGCGGCGCTGAACCAGATGGTCTTTGACAATGCGGTAAAGCTCTACAAGATACCGGTGATCTAGGGCCCCAGACCACCGGCGGGGAGCCCCCGGGGATACCGCTGTTTAGCTTGCGCTACCTGTGGTTGACTGGGTCAAGCATTTTGGGGCCAAGCATCTTGGTAAGAAGCGAAACTTGTCGACGTCCCGGCCGGTTATTGCTGGCCGCATTGGCGCTGCTATGTGTTTTCGCGAAGCAACCTCGGGCGGCACAGTTCGGCATGCCGCTCGGCACCGAGCCGGGCGACGTGGCGGAGCCGCAGAACCAGGACAATTCTGCTCAAGCCGCTGAGAAGCCGGGGCAACCGCCGCTGTTTCCCGGCGGCGAACTGCTTGATGCCTTCCATAAAGAGCGTCAGGAGCTGAAGGACAAAGGCATCACCTTTTCGCTGCATGAGCGCAGCGAAGTGTGGGCCGATGTGGCGGGCGGCGGCCACCAGGGCTTTAGCTATGACGGCCTGACGATCGCGAAACTCAATCTCGATCTCGAAGCGCTGTTCGGCTGGAAAGGCGGCGAGTTCTTCACCTCGGCCTTCGACCTCCACGGCCCCGGCCCGAGCCGGGCGCTGGTCGGCAACCAGCAGCTGGTCAGCAATATCGAGGCGACCCCGAGCATCAAGCTCTACGATTTGTGGCTCGACCAGACACTGCTCGACGGCAAGATCTCCATCCGCACCGGCCAGGAAGGCGCCAACGACGAGATGATGGTGACCGCCTATGGCGGCCTGTTCCTCAATTCGAGCTTTGGCTTTCCCGGTATGCCGGCGAGCGACCTGCCATCCGGCGGCCCGAATTATCCGCTGGCAGCCCCGTTTGTCCGCGCGCTCTATAGCCCGACCGACAAGATTACCATCGTCGGCGCTGCCTATACCGACGATCCGGCGCCGCCGGGAACGGGCGACCCGCAAGCGCGCGACCGCAACGGCACGGCCTTTCGGCTCAACGACCACACTCTCGGCTTTGCCGAGCTCTGGTATTCGCCCGATGCCAAATCGCCGCCCGATCTGCCGACGACCTACAAGCTCGGCGCCTGGTACGCGACCGGCAATTTTGCCGACCGACGCTTCGACAGCACCGGCGGGCTGCTGGCCAGTCCAACCAGCACGGGTGTGGCGCTCAACCACGCCGGCGATTGGGCGTTTTACGGCGTTATCGACCAGATGCTCTGGCAGAAGCCGGGGACCAAGGATGACGGAATCGGGGTTTTTGCCATGATCATGGCCGGTCCTGGCAACCGCAACCTCAGCAACCTTTACGCCGAAGCGGGCATGAACTGGCGCGGCCCGTTCAAGGGCCGCGACGACGATGTTTTCGGCGTTGCCGTTGCTTATCTCGGCATCAGCCCGGCGGCGCGGCAGTTCAGCAATGATCTTATCGCGTTCGGTAAGGCTGATTCCGGCTATGCGAGCAACGAGACGGTGATCGAGGCGACATACCAGGCGCCGGTGACCGATTGGCTGACGCTGCAACCCGATATCCAATACGTGATCAACCCCAACGCGGGCGTGGCGAACAATTTTGGCAGCGGGCCGTTGCAAAATGCCCTGGTGATCGGCATGCGACTGACGATCCGTCTCTAGCCTCGAAGGCGGCGGCTGCCCTGCGCGAAGCTCATGTTGCAGTGCAGCATCGCAGCGACCACATGCTCGGTGCCGCTTCGGTGAACCTTCCCGCTTCGGGGCCATTTGACAGTATGACCTTGCCGCTCGACAAGCCGCCGCGCACGCCCCCGCCGTCAACCGTGCCCTCGCCGGAGGAGGAGATCTCGTTGCGGCCGCCATCCTATCCCGAAGACGGGCTGCCGTGGCCCCAGCGCTTGTGGGCAATGCTCACTGTGGGGCTTGCGATCACGGTATCGGTGCTCGATTCGTCGATCGCCAATGTCGCGCTGCCGACCATCGCCGGCGATATGTCGGCGAGCCCCGCGACCGCGATCTGGATCGTCAACGCCTATCAGTTGGCGATTGTGATGACATTGCTGCCGCTCGCCTCACTCGGCGATATTTACGAATACCGACGCGTCTACCGGATCGGGCTGGCGCTGTTCACGGTCGCCTCTTTGGCCTGCGCGCTGTCGCATTCGATCATCGAACTGACCGCGGCCCGCGTGCTGCAGGGTCTCGGCGGCGCCGGGATCATGAGCGTCAACGCCGCGCTGATGCGCTTCATCTACCCCCGTGCCCAGCTCGGCCGGGCGATCGGGATCAATGCGATGACCGTCTCGGTCGCGGCGGCTGTCGGACCCACCGTGGCATCCGCGATCCTTTCGGTCGCCTCCTGGCCGTGGCTGTTTGCGATCAACGTGCCGATCGGCATTGTGGCGCTGTTCGGCATCGGCTCGTTGCCGGCGACGCCGCGCGGTAAGCACCGCTTTGATGCCATCGGCGCGCTGCTGACCGCGCTGACTTTCGGGCTCGTCATCATCACCATCGATGGCATCGGCCACCATGAGCCGCTGGCGTTGATCGTGCTCGAAGGCGTCGCCGCCTTGGCCGTCGGCGCGGTCATGGTGTTCCGCGAGACGCATCGCGCCTGGCCGCTCCTGCCGGTCGATTTGATGCGCATCCGGCTGTTCTCATTGTCCGTCGCGACTTCGGTGTGCTCGTTCGTGGCGCAGATGATGTCATACGTGTCGCTGCCGTTTCTGCTGCAGCACGGGCTCGGCCGCTCAGCGGTCGAGACGGGGCTCTTGATGACCCCGTGGCCGCTGATGACGGCGGTGACCGCGCCGGTTGCCGGCCGCCTTGCCGACCGCCATTCAGCCGGCCTCCTGGGCGGCATCGGCCTTGCCGTTTTCGGCGTTGGCGTCGGCCTACTCGCGGTCTTGCCGAGCCATCCCAGCGCGGCGAACATCGTCTGGCGGATGGCGGTTTGCGGCTTTGGCTTCGGCCTTTTCCAGACGCCCAACAATCGGGCGATCATCAACGCCGCGCCGCGCGAGCGCAGCGGCGGGGCGAGCGGGATGCTGGGAACCGCGCGGCTCCTGGGGCAGACGGTGGGCGCCGCAATCGTCGCGCTCGTCTTCGGGCTGGTTGGTCAGGCCGCAAACGTCATGGTGCTGTCGGTCGCCGCCTGCATCGCGCTCGTCGCCGCAGCCGTGAGTTGCACCCGCCTGGTCGAGCCGCGGGCCGGCGGCGCCTGAACGCTATCTCGGCGAACGCGCCAACGAGCGCCCGGAACCGCCGCCGGTTTTCCACCGTTGGTGGCCTTGCGGGTTAAGTGACGCCGCAAGGGGTTCCGATGGCGGAATTACGCATCAGCGTCGATAAAGTCTGCGATTTCATCGAAGCGGCGCGAGAAGTCGCGGGACTGGTCCCGCCGACCACCGGCGACCGCACCACCACCGGCGACGACAGCAAGCTGATGACGATCGAGGACAATCCCGCGGTCGACGCGCGCCGCAGCGAGATCGCCGAGTTCATCATGGGGCTTAACGCCGCTGAACAGACCGACCTTCTCGCGCTTATTTATGTTGGGCGCGGCGATTTCGACATCGCCGAATGGCACGATGCGGTGCATGAAGCCGCCATGCGCATCGCCGACGGCGCCGCCGATTTCATGATCGGGGACACCGCCCTGCCCGGGTACCTGGGTGCCGGTCTCGACGCGTTCGGCCGCAGTTGCGACTGAACCGCCGTTCGCTTCAGCACTCCATCAGCTCGATGCTGACCCCATCGGGCGCGGCGACATAACATAAGAGACTGCCGTTGACCCCTCGCTTGAGCTCGACGGGAAGCCGCACGCCCTTGGCGCGCAGCCGGTCGCAAAGCGCCGTCAGGTCGCCCCGATACATGAAGCCGAAATGATCGGTGCCCCAGGCATTGTGGCTGGAGAAGTCGGTGTAAGGCCGGATCGGCTGCGGCGCTGCCGGGTCTTCGCCGAGCCGTCGGCCGCGGATCAGGATCGTCATGCCGCCCAGCTCGACAAAGATCTGCGGGGCGCCGCGCGCGATCGTGTCGGCGGCGATCGTCGCCCCGAACATCTCGACATACCACTCGGCCGAAGCGTGAGGATTTTCGCTGATGATGTGGACGTGATCGAACTTGAACGCCGGATTGCTCATTGTCTCTCGTTCTTCGCAGCTGCCTGGGGAATAGAATGTCGAATCAATGGCTTCATCGGATGCCGTCGCGGCGATGCAATGATCGATGTCTGAGTTACAAAGCGGTTACCTTACTTTACATAACGTTACAAACAAATTGCTGCGCTTGTTCGCAAGCTCAAATACATTTCCCGCTCCTACCGATAGGTTACCAAGCGAGACTCTGCGCTACGGTCAGTCAGTAACGACCCACACTCGATTATTGGACTGTAGGTAAATTTTAGAGATCGAGAGGCTGCAGAGTGAGGCTCGCTAATGATCCGCCGCGGTGACGCCGGGTCGTTCTTTAACAGCCGAACAATACCGGGCATTGCCTGTCCGCGCCGCGGGTTCGCACCTGCGGCGCGAACCGCCGTTTCGCCCAAATCCCTTGGCAATTCTCCCACCCGATCCCCCGCGCGTGAGCGAAGGAGCACCTGATGGCCGCTAATACGGAAAGCCTCGTTCGGTCCACCCCCGGCAAGACGCCATCCGCAGCGGTGCTCAAGAGAAACGGCCAGGCGAATGGTAAGACCAACGGCCACACCACCGGCACGGCTCATGTCAGCGAGGACAATCTGCACGAGCTGCTGCACGCGATGCAGGCGATGCGCCTCGGGGATTTTTCGGTCCGCCTTCCCGACGACCACACCGGCCTCACCGGCAAGATCGCCGACGTCTTCAACGAGATCGTCGCTGCCAATGAGCGGATGGCGCATCAGCTCGAGCAGGTTGGTCAGATCGTCGGCCGCGATGGCAAAACCAAGCGCCGTGTCAAGTTCGCGCTGCAGCACGGCGCATGGGGCGAGATGGAGGGCTCTGTCAACACGCTGATCGACGATCTCCTGTGGCCGACGACAGCGGTGACGCACGCGATTACCGGGGTCGCGCGCGGTGATCTGCTGCAGACGGTGCCGCTCGATGTCGACGGCCGTCCCTTGAAGGGCGAGTTCTTGCGCTCGGCCACGATCGTCAATCGCATGATCGAGCAGCTCAATGTCTTCACCTCGGAAGTGACGCGCGTCGCGCGCGAGGTCGGCACCGACGGCAAGCTCGGCGGGCAGGCGCAGGTGCGCGAAGTCACCGGCGTTTGGAAGGACCTGACCGAGTCCGTCAATTCGATGGCCTCGAACCTGACGGCGCAAGTCCGCAACATCGCCGATGTGACGATCGCCGTCGCCAATGGCGATCTGTCGAAGAAGATCACCGTCGACGTGCGCGGCGAGATCTTGCAGCTCAAGGAAGCCATCAACACGATGGTCGATCAGCTGCGCTCGTTTGCCTCGGAAGTGACGCGCGTCGCGCGCGAGGTCGGCACCGAAGGCAAGCTCGGCGGACAGGCGCTGGTGCCGGGCGTCGCCGGCACCTGGAAGGACCTCACCGACTCGGTCAACGCGATGTGCGGCAACCTGACCGACCAGGTGCGCAACATCGCGCAGGTGACGACCGCGGTCGCGCGCGGTGACCTGTCACGCAAGATCACTGTGGACGTGCGCGGTGAAATCCTCGAGCTGAAGGACACCATCAATACGATGGTCGACCAGCTGAACGCCTTTGCCTCCGAAGTGACGCGCGTCGCGCGCGAGGTCGGCACCGAAGGGCGGCTGGGCGGTCAGGCGCAGGTGCCTGGCGTTGCCGGCACCTGGAAGGACCTTACCGACAACGTCAACTTCATGGCCTCGAACCTGACGGGCCAGGTGCGCAACATCGCCGAGGTCGCGACCGCGATCGCCAATGGCGACCTGTCACGCAAGATCACCGTCAATGTGTCGGGCGAAATCCTCCAGCTCAAAGAGACCATCAACACGATGGTCGATCAGCTCAACGCGTTCGCCGGCGAGGTGACGCGCGTCGCGCGCGAGGTCGGCACCGAAGGCAAGCTGGGCGGCCAGGCCGAGGTAAAAGGCGTCGCCGGCACCTGGAAGGATTTGACCGATAGCGTCAACTACATGGCAGGCAATTTGACCGGCCAGGTGCGCAACATCGCCGAGGTCGCGACCGCCGTCGCGCGCGGCGACTTGTCGAAGAAGATCACCGTCAACGTGTCGGGCGAAATCCTCCAGCTGAAGGACACCATCAACACGATGGTCGACCAGCTGAACGCCTTCGCCGGGGAAGTGACCCGCGTCGCGCGCGAGGTCGGCACCGAAGGGCGGCTTGGCGGCCAGGCGCAGGTGCCCGGCGTCGGCGGCACCTGGAAAGACTTGACTGACAGCGTCAATTCCATGGCCGGCAATTTGACCGGCCAGGTGCGCAACATCGCCGAAGTCGCGACCGCGATCGCCAACGGCGACCTCAGCCGCAAGATCACCGTCGATGTGCGCGGCGAAATCCTCGAGCTGAAAGAGACCCTCAACACGATGGTCGATCAGCTCAACCGCTTCGCCGGCGAGGTGACGCGCGTCGCGCGCGAGGTCGGCACCGAAGGGCGGTTGAGCGGCCAGGCTGTCGTGCCGGGCGTCGCCGGCACCTGGAAGGACCTCACCGACAGCGTCAATTCGATGGCCGGAAACCTGACGGCGCAGGTGCGCAACATCGCCGAGGTCACCACGGCCGTCGCCCGCGGCGACCTCAGCCGCAAGATCACCGTCGACGTCAAGGGTGAAATCCTCGAGCTGAAGAACACCATCAACACCATGGTCGACCAGCTCAACGCCTTCGCCGGCGAAGTCACGCGCGTCGCGCGCGAGGTCGGCACCGAAGGGCGGTTGGGGGGCCAGGCTGTCGTGCCGGGCGTCGCCGGGACCTGGAAGGACCTCACCGACAATGTCAACTTCATGGCCTCCAACCTGACGGGCCAGGTGCGCAACATCGCCGAGGTCGCGACCGCGATCGCCAATGGCGACTTGTCGAAGAAGATCACCGTCGACGTGCGCGGCGAAATCCTTCAGCTCAAGGAAACGCTGAACACCATGGTCGACCAGCTGCGCTCGTTCGCCGCCGAGGTGACGCGCGTCGCGCGCGAGGTCGGCACCGAAGGGCGCCTTGGCGGCCAGGCGGTTGTCCCGGACGTGGCCGGCACCTGGAAGGATTTGACCGATAACGTCAACCTGCTTGCCGCCAATCTGACAACGCAAGTCCGCAATATCGCCGAGGTGACGACAGCCGTCGCGCGCGGCGACTTGTCACGCAAAATCACCGTCGATGTGTCGGGCGAAATCCTTCAGCTGAAGAACACCATCAACACGATGGTCGATCAGCTCAACGCGTTCGCCGGCGAAGTGACCCGCGTCGCGCGCGAGGTCGGCACCGAAGGCAAGCTCGGCGGCCAGGCGCAGGTGCCCGGCGTCGCCGGCACCTGGAAGGATTTGACCGACACCGTCAACTTCATGGCCGCCAACCTCACCGAGCAGGTGCGCGGCATCGTCAAGGTGGTGACCGCCGTCGCCAATGGCGACTTGAAGCAGAACCTCACCGTCAAATCGATGGGTGAGGTCGCGGCGCTGGCCGAGACCATCAACAACATGACCGACACGCTCGCGACCTTCGCCGATCAGGTGACGACGGTGGCGCGCGAAGTCGGCGTCGAAGGCCGCCTCGGCGGCCAGGCCAACGTGCCGGGCGCGGCCGGCACATGGAAGGACCTGACCGGCAACGTCAATCTGCTGGCGGCGAACCTGACCACGCAGGTGCGCGCGATCGCCGAAGTCGCGACCGCCGTGACTCAGGGCGACCTCACCCGGTCGATCCAGGTCGACGCGCGCGGCGAGGTGGCCGAGCTCAAAGACAACATCAACACGATGATCGACAATCTGCGACTGACCACGGATACCAACACCGAGCAGGATTGGCTCAAGACGAACCTCGCTCGGTTCACCAACATGCTGCAGGGGCAGCGCGACCTCGCGGCCGTCGGCCACATGCTGCTGTCCGATCTGTCGCCGGTGGTCGGTGCGCAGAACGGCGTCATCTACCTTGTGGCGTCGGAGTCCCGGCTGCGGTTGCTCTCGGCCTATGCCGATGGCGGCGAGGTGTTGTCGCACCCCGAGGAGTTGCGCTGGGGCGCTGGGCTTGTCGGCCAGTGCGCCGCGGACGCGCGCCGCATTCTGATCACCGAAATCCCGGACACCGTCGTGCCGATCACATCGGGCCTCTTCAAAGCCCCGCCGCAGAGCGTCATCGTCTTGCCGGTGCTGTTCGAAGGCCAGGTGAAGGCGGTCATCGAATTGGCCTCGCTCGGCAGCTTCACCGACCTGCAGATCTCGTTCCTCGAACAGCTGATGGCGAGCATCGGCATCGTCTTGAACTCGATCGAAGCAACAATGCAGACCGAGGCGCTGCTCACCCAGTCGCAGCAGCTCGCCACCGAGCTGCAATCGCAGCAGCGCGAGTTGCAGCAGACCAACGAGCAACTCGAACAGAAGGCCCAACAGCTCGCCGAGCGCAATGTTGAGGTCGAGGCCAAGAACCAGGAGATCGAGCAGGCGCGTGGCGCGCTCGAGGAAAAAGCCACCGAGCTGGCACTCACCTCTAAGTACAAGTCGGAATTCCTCGCGAACATGTCGCACGAACTGCGCACGCCGCTAAACAGCATCCTGATTCTGGGTCAACAGCTCGCCGACAACCCCGACGGCAACCTGGTGCCGAAACAGGTCGAGTTCGCCCGCACCATCCACAGCGCCGGCACCGACCTCCTCAACCTGATCAGCGACATTCTCGACCTGTCGAAGATCGAATCGGGCACGGTGTCGGTCGAAGCCGAGGACATCTTCTTCACCAACCTGCAGGACATGGTGGTGCGGCCGTTCCGTCACGAGGCGGAAAGCCGGCGGCTGTCGTTCGATGTGCAGATCGATCCCAAGCTCGATCGGAGCATCTACACCGATTCGAAGCGCTTGCAGCAGGTGCTGAAGAACCTTTTGTCGAACGCCTTCAAGTTCACCGAGCAGGGCGGAGTCAAGATGAGTATCTACTCGGCATCGAGTGGCTGGGCGCCGGATCACCCGGTGCTGAAGAGCGCGCCCACTGTCGTGGCGTTCGAGGTGTCGGACACCGGCATCGGCATCGTCCCGGAGAAGCAGCGCATCATCTTCGAGGCGTTCCAACAGGCCGACGCCAGCACCAACCGCAAATACGGCGGCACCGGCCTCGGGCTGGCGATCAGCCGCGAGTTGTCGAACCTGCTCGGCGGCGAAATCCAGCTGCGCAGCACGCCGGGCGTCGGCAGCACATTTACGCTCTACCTGCCGCTGCGCTACGTCAGCGTGCCGGTCGCGCCGCGCGCCGAAGCGAGCGCGCCCGCGGTTAACGGCGGCGGCATCGCGCTGATCGCGCCGAAGCAGCCCGATCTGACGATCGAGCCGCTGCCAGACGACCGCAAGCTGCTGCAGCCGGGCGACGCGACGCTGCTGATCGTGGAAGACGACCCGCATTACGCGCGTATCGTCGCCGATTTGGCGCACGATCAAGGCCTCAAGGTGTTGATCGCGACGCGCGGCGCCGATGCGCTGGCGCTGGCGCAAGAATATCAGCCGACGGCAGTCTCGCTCGACGTCTTCCTGCCCGACATGCTCGGCTGGACGGTGTTGAGCCAGCTGAAGCAGAACCCGCTGACGCGCCACATTCCCGTTCAGGTCCTCACCCTGGACGAGGACCGCCAGCATGGCCTGGCGCGCGGCGCCTTCTCGTTCGTCGTCAAGCCGACCAATACGGAGGACCTCCAGGCGGCGCTGGGCAAGATCAAGGAATACGTCCAGCCGCGCCGCAAGCGGCTGCTGGTCGTCGAGGACAACCCGGCCGAGCAGATGAGCATCACCGAACTGTTGGGCTATGACGATATCCACGTCCAGGCCGTGGGCACCGGCAATGAGGCGCTCGGGATCATGCATGACGACGCGCCGGACTGCGTGGTGCTCGATCTGCGCCTCCCCGACATGTCGGGGTTCGATCTCTTGGAGAAAATCCGCGACGACGACAGCTTGGCCGACCTGCCGGTCGTGGTCTTCACCGGGCGGGAGCTGTCGCCCGACGAGGACGCGCAGCTTCACACGATGGCGCGCAGCGTCGTCGTCAAGGGCGTGGAATCCCCCGAGCGGCTGCTCGACGAGACGGCGCTGTTCCTGCACCGCGTCGTCTCCGACCTGCCGGCGGACAAGCAGCAGATGATCGAGCGGCTGCACAGCTCCGACGAGGACCTGGTCGGCAAGACGGTCCTGCTCGTCGATGACGACGCCCGCAACATTTTCGCGCTGTCGAGCGTGCTCGAACGGCGCGGGATGCATGTGCGGTCGGCAACCACCGGCAGGGAGGCGATCGAGATCCTCGATGCCGAACCGGGTCTGGCGATCGTGCTGATGGACATCATGATGCCCGAAATGGACGGCTATCAGACGATGCAGGTGATCCGCGAGAAGCCCGCTTTCCGCCGGCTGCCGATTATCGCCTTGACTGCCAAGGCGATGAAAGGCGACCGCGAGAAATGCCTCGAGGCGGGCGCCTCGGACTACCTCGCGAAGCCGGTCAACACGGAGCAGTTGCTCTCGGCCCTGCGCATGTGGCTCCATCGCTAACAGGCCCCGGAGAGGAGAAAGCCCCCATGGGCGCCGAGGAGAAGGTCAACATCCTGCTGGTCGACGACCAGCCCGCCAAATTGCTGAGCTACGAGGCAATTCTGAGCGAGTTGGGCGAGAACCTCGTCAAGGCCAATTCGGCGCGCGATGCGCTCGAGCATCTGCTCAAGATCGAGGTCGCGGTCGTCCTCATCGATGTCGTCATGCCTGAATTCGACGGGTTCGAGCTGGCAGCGATGATCCGCGAGCATCCCCGCTTCCAGACCCTGTCGATCATCTTCGTGTCGGCAGTACAGGTGACCGACCTCGACCTGTTGCGTGGCTATGAATGCGGCGCGGTCGATTACGTCCCGGTTCCGGTCGCCCCGGAGCTGCTGCGCTCGAAGGTCCGCGTCTTCTGTGAGCTGTTTCGCAAAACGCGACAGCTTGAGACGCTGAACGCCGAGCTCGAACGCCGGGTCGAGGAGCGCACGGCCGAATTGGCCCAGGCCAACGCCGATCTCGAGCATCGGGTCGAGGAGCGCACGCGCGAGCGCGAGGCGGCACTGGCGCAGGTGCACGAGATGCAGAAGGTCGAGAGCCTCGGCCAGTTGACCGGCGGCGTCGCGCACGATTTCAACAATTTGCTGATGGCGGTGCTCGGCAACCTGGGCCTCGCCGGCAAGTACACCGCGGATAACCCGAAGGTCGCCCGCCTCATCGACAGCGCGATCAAGGCGGCTGAGCGCGGCGCCACGCTCACCAAACGGATGCTGGCCTTCGCCCGCCGCCAGGAGCTGAAGCCTGAGCTCGTCGACGTGCCCAGGCTGGTCGGCGGCATGGTCGAGATGCTGCGCCATTCGCTCGGCCCGGAAATCGAGATCTCCACCGAGTTCCGCGACGACCTACTGGCGACGCGGGTTGACCCCAACCAGTTGGAACTCGCTTTGCTCAACCTCGCGCTCAACGCCCGCGATGCAATGCCGAACGGCGGCAAGCTGGTGATTGCGGCGCGACGCGAGACCGTTGCCGCCGGCGATGTGCCGGGGCTTGCCGCCGGCGAATACATCTGCATCAGCGAATGCGACAACGGCTTCGGCATGGACGAGGCGACGATCGCGCGCGCCGCTGAGCCGTTCTTTACCACCAAGGACGCCGGCGCCGGCACCGGGCTCGGCCTCAGCATGGTCGACGGGCTTGTTGCCCAATCCGGCGGCGCGATGCGCATCAAAAGCCGGCTCGAACTCGGCACGACGATCGAATTGTGGCTGCCGTACTGGCAGGGCACGGAGGCCAAACCCGCCGAGACCCGGCGGCGCCGGCGCAGCGCGCAACGGAGCTCGTTCCAAGTGCTGCTGGTCGACGACGACGAGATGGTCGCCGCCGGGACCCTCGCGATGATCGAGGACCTCGGCCACACCGCGATCGAGGCCAACTCGGCCAAGGCCGCGCTCGAAATCCTCGAAACCAACAGCGACATTGATATCGTGGTCACCGATCACGCCATGCCGGGCATGAACGGCAGCGAGCTGGCGCGGCGTATCCGCGACAGCTGGCCGGAGCTGCCGGTGGTGCTGGTGACGGGCTATGCCGACCTGCCGAATGGCTTCGACCCGCTGTTGCCGCGACTGTCGAAGCCGTATCGTCAACAGGAGCTGGCTGATCTGATCTCCGCCCTCGGCGCCGATCACCGGCAGAAGGCCGCATGTCTGCTGCCCGAGCAGCCCGCCGCCGAGTGACAGTCATTTTGGGAATGACGAAATAATAGCGGGGGCATTCAGCCCTTCCGCCAATCGAACTGTATGTCCTCCACCGGACAGTGAGG
Organism: Allostellaceae bacterium; assembly: GCA_035504235.1. GTDB lineage: Bacteria > Pseudomonadota > Alphaproteobacteria > ATCC43930 > CGMCC-115725 > DATARH01. The sequence goes on from DATJSH010000021.1 coordinate 21,165, forward strand.
AACAACCGCCGATCCCTTCTGTTCGCAGCAAAGACACACCCCAACATCGGGAAGGGAAAGACCATGAAACATGCACGCTTGATGAGCGTGGCGTTTGCCGCAACTTTGGCTGTTAGCGGACTGGCCTATGCGCAGGGCGCTGGCGGCGGTGGCGCGGGTGCTGGTGGCGCCGGAGTGGGCGCGGGGGCCGGCGTCGGCGCTAGCGGTGCGGTGGGGATGGGTGGCGTCGGGTCGGGTGGCACCGGTTCGGGCAGCGCCGGCGTCGGCACCGGGACGACTGGCGGCGCCGGCTCAAACGGCACCGGCTCGAGCTACGGCAATTCCGGCGCCGGCTATAGCGGCGCGAGCGGGACCGACACCAACATGAACGGCAGTGGCAGTTCCTCCACCAACAGCTACAATCCAACAGCGCCCGGCTCCTACAATCCGACAAGCGGCAGCACCTCGGGCACGCTGAACGGCTCGGGCACCGGTACTTCCTCTTCGGGTGCGGGGATGCCGCCCGTGACGGCGCCTAATCGCTAATGTCCCAGCACGGTGAGCGGCGCGCCGGACATCCGGCGCGCCGTTTGCGTGCCCGCCGATAGAACTCGCCGCGCCCGATGAAATGGCGCGGGCGCGTCTTATCTTTGCGCTGCGGGGCCGCTTCCGCCGGCCCCAAGGGAGAACTCGAATGCGCAATGGCGCGGGGCTGCTGGTCGCGGCACTGGAAAATGAGGGGGTGGAGCGGATTTTCGGCATCCCCGGCGAGGAAAACCTTGCTGTCGTCGAGGCATTGCGCGGCTCCAGGATCGATCTTGTCCTGACGCGTCACGAGCAGGCGGCCGCGTTCATGGCGGCGACCTACGGGCGGTTGACCGGCAAACCGGGTGTGTGCCTCAGCACACTGGGGCCGGGTGCGTTGAACTTTTGCACCGGTGCGGCCTACGCCCTCTTGGGCGCGATGCCGATGATTCTCATCACCGGGCAGAAGGGCATCTTGCACAGCAAGCAGGGCCATTTTCAGCTCGTCGACATCGTTGCGACGATGACGCCGCTGACCAAAATGGCCGGCCAGATCGTCAGCCCGGCGACGATCCCGACTGTGGTGCGCGAGGCGTTTCGCGTCGCGCAGCAGGAGCGCCCCGGTCCGGTGCATCTCGAACTGCCCGAGGATATCGCCGCCGAAAGCGTCGCCAAGCTTCAGCCGATCCCGCCGCACCCGATCGAGTTCCCGGTCGCGCCCGCGGCGGCGCTCAACCGCGCTGCCGCGATGATCCTCGACGCCGAGCGGCCGCTGATCATGTTCGGCGCGGCAGCGAGCCGGCCGCGCCTGTCCGCGCCGCTTTCCGAGTTTCTGCGCCGGGTGGGCATCCCGTTCTTCAACACCCAGATGGGCAAAGGCGCGGTTGCCGGTGGCTCGAATCTCTATATGGGCACTTGCGCGCTGTCCGAACGCGACTATGTCCACCAGGCGATCGACCGCGCCGATCTGATCCTCTCGATCGGCCACGACACGGTCGAAAAACCGCCCTTCTTTATGGGGCCCGGCGGCCCCAAGGTGATCCATGTCGGCTACCTGCCGGCGACGGTCGAGGAGGTGTTCTCGCCGCATGCCGAGATCGTCGGCGATGTCGGCCCGAGCCTGGCGCTGCTCGCGGACCGGCTTCAGGGCAGGTTAAAGAATGCCGCGGCGGTGCTGCCGCTGCGCGCGGAGATTCTCGCTCACCTCACCGACCGCTGCGACGAACGCCGGTTTCCGCTGACCCCGCAGCGCATCGTCCATGACGTACGGCAGGCGATGCCGGAAGACGGCATCGTCTGCCTCGACAACGGCATGTTCAAAATCTGGTTCGCGCGCAACTACCGCACGCATGTCGCCAACACCCTCCTGCTCGACAATGCACTGGCGACGATGGGCGCCGGGCTCCCGGCGGCGATCAGCGCCGCGCTCGTTCGCCCGGAGCGGCGCGTGCTCGCGGTCTGCGGCGACGGCGGCTTCCTGATGAACTCACAGGAGATGGAAACGGCGGTACGGCTCGGGCTGAACCTGGTCGTGCTGATCCTTGTCGACAATGCCTACGGCATGATCCGCTGGAAGCAGCAGGCCGACCACTTCGCCGACTGGGGCCTTACCTTCGGCAATCCGGACTTTGTCGCCTACGCGGCGTCTTACGGCGCGGGCGGACGGATGGTCGGCGACGCCGACGGGCTCGCGCCGGCCCTGGAGGCCGCTTTTGCCGCGGGCGGCGTGCAACTCGTTGCGGCGCCGGTCGATTATTCGGAAAACATCCGCGTCCTGAACGAGGAACTGGCCGGGCTCGCCGCGCGGCCCTAGCGCCAGTAGGCCAAGGCGAGGAGCGCGACACCCAGCACGATCGCGCCGATCAGACCGGCGATAAAGACGCCGCGCTCCCAGCCGCGCCGCAAGATGATGTCGCCGCCACGCGCCTTGTCGGCGAGAATCGTTTGTCGGCGTCGAAGCATTACCTGCCAACGACGCCGTCCGGAGCTGGTTCCGGAGCGCGATAACGCCCGCGGTTGATCTGGATCAATGCGCTACCGGATCCGCCCGCTCATTCTTGTCACTTGCGGCTGCGGAGTGAATTTATATGGAATTCTTATTCCCCGGCACCTGCGTCCGCCCTCGAAAACATATGTGCATCTCGCGATCTTCGAACGCGAGCCGCGATCCCGCTGACGCCGTTTGCTTGCGCTTGCGGCGCCGCTTCCGCCCCGCGCGCCTTGGCAACGGAGACGAATGATGCTCGACGTGATGTACCTGGTGATCGGTTTCGCCTTTCTGACCGTCGCCGTCCTTTACGTCATCGCCTGCGATCGTCTCTGAGGAGGGTTCGATGCTGTTCGACTACGCCCTCGGCGGCGCGGTGACGTTCGGGCTGCTGATCTATCTCGTCTACGCGCTGACGCGCCCCGAGAAATTCTAGACCTACGAAATTCTAAGAGGAGCGGTCGACAATGACCCTCAACGGCTGGTCCCAGATCGCGCTCTACTGCGTGATCGTGATCCTCATCACGAAGCCCTTCGGCGGTTACATGACGAAGGTCTTCAACGGCGAGCGCAATTTCCTGTCGCCCGTGCTTCGCCCCGTGGAGCGCGCGATCTATTGGTGCTGCGGCGTCGACGAGAAACAGGAGCAGCATTGGGTGACCTACGCGGTCGCGATGCTGTTCTTCACCGCCGCCGGGTTTGTGACGCTCTACGCGCTCCAGCGCCTGCAGGCGGCGCTGCCATTCAACCCGGCCGACCAGAGCGCGGTCGATCCCGCGCTGGCGTTCAACACCTCGGTCAGCTTCATCACCAACACCAACTGGCAGAACTACACGCCCGAGACGACGATGAGCTATCTGACCCAGATGGTCGGGCTCACCGTACACAATTTCGTCTCGGCGGCGACCGGCATCGCGCTGGCGATCGCGCTGGTGCGCGGCTTTGCCCGCCGCTCGGCGCAGTCGATTGGCAATTTCTGGGTCGATCTCACCCGCTGCACGCTCTATGTCCTGCTGCCCATTTCGATCGTCGTCGGCCTGTTCTTTGTCTGGCAGGGCATGCCGCAAAACCTCAGCGCCTATACCGAGGCGACGACGCTCGAAGGCGCCAAGCAGGTCATCGCCCAGGGCCCGGTGGCGTCGCAGGAAGTCATCAAGATGATGGGCACCAATGGCGGCGGCTTCTTCAACGCCAACTCGGCCCATCCGTTCGAGAATCCCAACGCCCTGACCGACTTTGTGCAGCTGGTGTTGATCTTCTCGATCGGCGCCGGACTCACCAACGTCTTCGGCCGCATGGTCGGCAGCCAGCGCCAAGGCTGGGCGATCTTCGCCGTGATGGGGCTGTTGTTCCTCGTCGGCGTCTCCGTCGTCTATCCGTCCGAGGCGGCGGGCAACCCGCAATTTACGGCGCTCCATGTCGACCAGGCGCCGTCCGATCTGCAGGCGGGCGGCAACATGGAAGGCAAGGAGGTGCGCTTCGGGATCGCGCAATCCTCGCTCTTCACCACGGTGACGACGGATGCGTCGTGCGGCGCGGTCAACAACATGCATGACAGTCTGATGCCGTTGGGCGGCATGGTGCCGATGGTCAATATCATGCTCGGCGAGATCATCTTCGGCGGCGTCGGCTCGGGGCTGTACGGCATGCTGCTGTTCGCGGTGCTGGCGGTGTTCATCGCCGGGCTGATGGTCGGCCGCACGCCGGAATATCTCGGCAAGAAGATCGAGGCAAAGGAAGTGAAGATGGCGATGCTCGCCATCCTGATCCTGCCGCTGTCGATGCTCGGCTTCACCGCGCTGGCGACGGTGCTGCCGGCCGGTCTTGCTGGCCCAGCCAATAGCGGGCCGCACGGCTTCAGCGAGATCCTCTACGCCTTTGTCTCGATGACCGGCAACAATGGCAGCGCCTTTGCCGGGCTCACTGGCAACACGCCGTTCTACAACACCACCGGCGGCCTCGCGATGTTTATCGGCCGCTTCCTGATGATCGTGCCGATGCTTGCGGTCGCCGGCTCGCTCGCGGCGAAAAAGATCGTGCCGGCCTCGGCTGGCACCTTCCCGACCGATGGCGGCCTCTTTGTCGGCCTTCTCGTCGGCGTCATCGCGATAACCGGCGGCCTCATCTACTTCCCGGCCGTGTCGCTCGGCCCCATCGTCGAGCAGCTCGCGATGCACGCCGGCACCCTCTACTGAGCCTCGAAAGGGCGCATCCCATGTCCACAGTGGACCTCATCCAGTCACGCTCGCGGACCTCCGCGACCACCCTGACCGACACCAAGATCGTCATCCCGGCGATCGGCGATGCCTTCAAGAAGCTTTCGCCCCGCGTGATGATCCGCAATCCGGTCATGTTTGTCGTTGAGGTGGTCGCGACGCTGACGACGATCCTCTTTCTGCGCGATCTCGTCACCGGCGCCGGCAGTTACGGCTTCTCGTTCCAGATCGATCTGTGGCTGTGGTTCACCGTCGTCTTCGCGAACTTTGCCGAGGCGGTCGCCGAAGGGCGCGGCAAGGCGCAGGCGGCAACCCTGCGGCGCGCCAAGACCGAAACCATGGCGAAGCTGCTGTCCGGCAGGACACCAGGGGCGCAAAACGAGTGGACGCAAGTCGCCGGCACCGCGTTGAAGCCGGGCGATGTCGTGCTGGTCGAGACCGGCGACATGATCCCCTCTGACGGCGAGGTCGTCGAGGGCGTCGCTTCGGTCAATGAGGCGGCAATTACCGGCGAATCCGCCCCGGTCATCCGCGAGAGCGGCGGCGACCGCTCGGCGGTCACCGGCGGCACGCAGGTCATTTCCGACTGGCTCAAGGTGCGCATCACCGCGGCGCAGGGCTCGACCTTTCTCGATCGCATGATCGCGCTCGTCGAAGGCGCCGAGCGGCAGAAGACGCCGAACGAGATCGCGCTCAATATCCTCTTGGCCGGCCTGACGATCATCTTTGTCTTTGCCGTCGCGACGATCCCTTCGTTCGCTTCCTATGCCGGCGGCAGCATGTCGGTCCTCGTGCTGGTGGCGCTCTTCGTCTGCCTGATCCCGACGACGATCGGCGCCCTGCTGTCGGCGATCGGCATCGCCGGGATGGACCGGTTGGTGCGGTTCAACGTGCTGGCGATGTCGGGCCGCGCGGTCGAGGCGGCGGGCGACGTCGACACGCTGCTCCTCGACAAGACCGGCACGATTACCCTCGGCAACCGCCAGGCGACCGAGTTCATCCCAGTCAGCGGGGTCGATGAGCGGGATCTCGCCGATGCCGCACAGCTCTCCTCGCTGTCCGACGAGACGCCGGAAGGCCGCTCGATCGTCGTGCTCGCCAAGGAGAAATACGGCATTCGCGGCCGCGACATGGCGCCGCTCAACGCCAACTTCATCCCGTTCACCGCGCAGACCCGGATCAGCGGCATCGATTTCGACTCCTCGTCGATCCGCAAGGGCGCGGTCGATGCGGTGCTCGCCTATGTCGGCGAAGGCATCGTTCCGCCGACACGCGGCAACGTCGCGGTCGCTCTGCGCCGCTCGTCTGCCGTCGACGAGCTGAACGCCATCGCCGAGCGCATCGCGCGGGATGGCGGGACGCCGCTCGCGGTCGCCCGCGACGGCAAGCTGCTCGGCGTCATCCACCTGAAGGACATCGTCAAGGGCGGCATTCGCGAGCGCTTCGCGTCGCTGCGCAAGATGGGCATCCGCACGGTGATGATCACCGGCGACAACCCGCTCACCGCCGCGGCGATCGCCGCGGAGTCGGGCGTCGACGACTTTCTCGCCCAGGCGACGCCCGAGATGAAGCTGAAGCTCATCCGCGACGAGCAGGCGCAGGGCAAGCTCGTCGCGATGTGCGGCGACGGCACCAACGACGCCCCGGCCCTCGCGCAGGCCGATGTCGGTGTCGCGATGAACACCGGGACGATGGCAGCGCGCGAGGCCGGCAACATGGTCGATCTCGACAGCGATCCGACCAAGCTCATCGAGATCGTCGAGATCGGCAAACAATTGTTGATGACCCGCGGCTCGCTCACCACCTTCTCGATCGCCAACGACGTCGCGAAGTATTTCGCGATCATCCCGGCGATGTTCCTTGCCTTCTACCCCCAGCTCCAGGCGCTGAACGTGATGGATCTCGCGACCCCGCAGAGCGCGATCCTGTCGGCGATCATCTTCAACGCGCTGATCATCATCGGGTTGATCCCGCTGGCGCTCAAAGGCGTTGCCTACCGTCCGGTGGGCGCCGCCGCGATCCTGCGCCGCAATCTCTTGATCTACGGTCTCGGCGGCATCGCCGCGCCGTTTATCGGCATCAAGCTGATCGACCTGCTCGTCACCGCGATCGGCCTCGCCTGAGGACATGAGCCATGATTAGAGAAATCCGCCCCGCTATCGTGATGATCGTCGTGATGACGATCGTCACCGGCCTCATCTATCCGCTCGGCATGACCGGCATCGCCCAGCTTCTGTTCCCGCGTCAGGCGAACGGCAGTCTGATCGAGCGCAACGGCGCCGTGATCGGCTCCGTTTTGATCGGGCAGAACTTCGCCGACACCAAGTATTTCCATGGCCGTCCCTCGGCGACTACCGAGCCCGATCCCAAGGACCCGAGCAAGAACGACCCCGTGCCTTACTCCGCCGATAATTCGGCCGGCTCCAATCTCGGTCCGACCTCGAAAGCGCTGATCGACCGCGTCGCCGGCGACGTCAAGACCTTGCAGGCGGAGAATCCCGGCACGCCGGTCCCGGTCGATCTGGTCACCACCTCGGCCAGCGGTCTCGACCCGGACATCACCCCGGCCGGCGCGCTGTTCCAGGTGCCGCGTGTTGCCAAGGCCCGCGGCATGTCGGAGGCCGCGGTCAAAAAGCTGGTCGAGGACAACACCACGCCGCGCACTTTTGGCGTGCTCGGCGAGCCGCGCGTCAATGTGCTCGCGCTCAATCTAGCGCTCGACACCGCGCAAGGAGCAAAATAGCCGGGTGAATTCGGAGCGCGCCGACACCCAACACCGTCCCTCGCCTGAGGCATTGCTGCAGCAGGCGAAACAAGAAGGCCGCGGCCGGCTCAAAATCTTCCTCGGCGCGGCGCCCGGTGTCGGCAAGACCTACGAAATGCTGCAAACGGCGCATGCCAAGGCCCGCGAGGGCGTCGACACCGTCATCGGCGTCATCGAATGCCACGGCCGCAAGGAAACCGAGGCGCTGCTCACCGGGCTCGAGATCGTGCCGCGCCGCAAGACCCAGTATGCCGGCCACACGCTCGACGAAATGGACCTCGACGCGATCCTCCAGCGCCGGCCGAAGCTGGTGCTGGTCGACGAGCTGGCGCATACCAACGCGCCGGGCGGCCGCCATCCCAAACGCTATCTCGATGTCGAGGAGCTGCTCGATGCCGGCATCGACGTCTACACGACACTCAACATCCAGCACCTCGAAAGCCTCAACGACGTCGTCGCCAAGATCACCCGCATCCGGGTGCGCGAGACCGTGCCGGATTCGATCATCGACCGCGCCGACGATGTCGAGGTCGTCGACCTCACCCCCGAAGACCTGGTCCAGCGCCTGAAGGAGGGCAAGGTTTATGTGCCGGCCCAGGCCGAGCGCGCGGTCCGCCATTATTTCCAGCCGGGCAACCTGACCGCCTTGCGAGAGCTGGCGCTGCGCCGCACCGCGCAGCGGGTCGACGAGCAGATGGTCAATTACATGCGCGCGCACGCGATCTCCGGGCCCTGGGCCGCCGGCGAGCGGGTGCTGGTCGGGGTCAACGAAGACCCGAGCTGCGTCGCGCTGGTGCGCTATGCCCGCCTCATCGCCGACCGCCTGCGCGCGCCGTGGACCGCGATCCATGTCGAAACCTCGCGCATCCATCGCCTCAGCGAAGCCGAGCGCGACCGCGTCGCCGATTGCCTGCGGCTCGCGCAGCGCCTCGGCGGCGAGGCCGCCACCGTGCCGGCCACGGATATCACGCAGGGCCTCGTCGATTACGCGCACGACAACAACTTCACCCATATCGTCATTGCCAAATCGCACCGCTCGCGCTGGTCGGAGCTGTGGCGCGGCTCCAACACGCATCGGCTGATCCG
>DATJSH010000022.1:0-15969 GCA_035504235.1 Allostellaceae bacterium
GGAGCCTTCGGCCGGCACAGGGCTCCTCGCCATCCTGGCTGAGGTCGCCGGCGGCGCGCTCGCGCTGAACGAGTTGGCCGACACGCGCGCCGCGCTCCTCGACCACCTCTTTCCCGGCGTCACCGTCAGTCGCTTCGATGCAGCGCAGATCGACGATCATCTCGACGCTGCGGTGACGCCCACGGTCGTGCTGATGAACCCGCCATTCTCCGCGATGGCGAATGTCGACCGCCGCATGGCCGACACCGCCTATCGTCATGTCGCCTCAGCGCTGGCGCGCCTCATCGACGGCGGGCGGCTGGTGACGATCACCGGCGCCAATTTCGGCCCCGAGGCGCTGGCCTGGCGCGATGCCTTTGTCCGCCTGCAGGAGCGTGGCCGCGTGGTATTCACCGCGGTCATCGACGGCGCGGTCTACGCCAAGCATGGTACGACCATCGAGACGCGCCTCACCGTCATCGACAAGATGCCCGCGTCTGACGCGGCGCAGTTTCCGCCTTCCGCCGGTGTCTCGCCTGACGTGGCGACGCTGCTCGGATGGATCGGCGAGCGCGTCCCGCCGCGCCGCCCGGTCGCCGCGCCGACGGCTGGTGGTTTCGCGGTGCCGCGAACCGTTCGCGGCTATCTCGCGCGCACCGCTTCGCGTCAGCCGGCCACCGCGATCGCAGAGCCGGAAGGTGTGGAGCTCGGCTACGGCACAGTCGAATGGACACCTCCCGAGGGCAGCTGTCTCACGGATGCGCTTTATGAAGAATACGTCCTTCAGTCGATCCGTATTCCCGGCTCTCAGGCGCATCCGACGAAGCTGGTGCAATCCGCGGCGATGGCCTCGGTCGCGCCGCCAAAGCCCTCCTACCGGCCGCATCTCTCGGCAAACCTCATCACAGACGGCGAACTGTCCGACGCGCAGCTCGAAAGCGTCATCTACGCCGGCGAGGCCCATGCCGATTTCCTCGCCGGGTCGTGGATGGTCGATGAGACCTTCGACCTGGTCACCGCCGCGCGCGACGATGCGGAGAACGCCGTCCGCTTTCGCCGCGGTTGGTTCCTCGGCGACGGCACCGGCGCCGGCAAGGGCCGCCAGGTCGCTGGCATCCTGCTCGACAACTGGCTGAAGGGCCGGCGGCGCGCCGTCTGGATCAGCAAGTCCGACAAGCTGATCGAGGACGCACAACGCGACTGGTCGGCGCTTGGCATGGAGCGGCTGCTGGTCACACCGCTCTCCCGTTTTCGCCAGGGCACATCAATCCGGCTTGGCCAAGGCATCCTATTTGCGACCTATGCCACGCTGCGCACCGACGAGCGCGGCGAGAAGCTTTCGCGCGTTCGGCAGATCGTCGAATGGTTGGGCTCCGACTTCGACGGGGTGATCATTTTCGACGAATCCCACGCCATGCAGAACGCCGTCGGCGGCAAGGGCGAGCGCGGCGAGCAGGCGGCATCGCAGCAGGGACGCGCGGGCCTCCGGCTCCAGCACGCCCTGCCGAACGCCCGCGTCGTCTACGTCTCAGCGACCGGCGCGACGACGGTCCACAACCTCGCTTATGCGCAGCGGCTTGGGCTTTGGGGTGGCGAGGATTTTCCCTTCGCCACGCGCGCCGAGTTCGTCGAGGCGATCGAGGACGGCGGCGTCGCCGCCATGGAAGTGCTGGCGCGCGATCTCAAAGCACTCGGACTCTATGCGGCCCGCTCGCTCTCCTACGAAGGCGTCGAGTACGAACTCGTCGAACACCAGCTCACGCCAGAGCAAATCCGCATCTACGACGCATATGCCGGCGCCTTCTCGATCATTCACAACAATCTCGACGCGGCGATGCGCGCCGCCAACATCACTGGCGAGACCGGCACGCTGAACGCGCAGGCGAAGGCCGCCGCGCGCTCCGCCTTCGAGAGCGCCAAGCAGCGCTTCTTCGGTCATCTGCTCACCTCGATGAAGACGCCATCGCTGATCCGCTCGGTCGAGCGCGATCTCGATGCCGGCCACGCCGCCATCATCCAGCTCGTCTCGACCGGCGAGGCACTGATGGAGCGCCGGCTCGCGGAGATTCCGACCGAGGATTGGGGCGATGTCCAGGTCGACATCACGCCGCGCGAGTACGTGCTCGACTACCTCGCGCATTCCTTCCCGGTGCAGCTCTATGAGCTATTCACCGATAGCGAAGGCAATCTCTCGTCCCGGCTGGTGTACCGCGACGGTCAGCCTGTCGAGAGCCGCGAAGCGGTCGCTCGCCGCGACCGGCTGATCGAGAAGCTCGCTTCTCTCCCACCCGTACCGGGCGCACTCGACCAGATCGTTCAGCGCTTCGGCACCGATATGGTCGCCGAGGTCACCGGCCGCTCGCGTCGTGTCATCCGCAAGGGCGACCGCCTCATGGTCGAGAACCGCGCCGCCTCGGCGAACCTCGCCGAAACCGCCGCCTTCATGGATGACGCGAAGCGTATCCTTGTTTTCAGCGACGCCGGGGGCACCGGGCGTAGCTATCACGCCGAGCTGTCGGCGCGGAATCGCAGGTTGCGCGTCCACTATTTGCTCGAACCCGGCTGGAAGGCTGACGCCGCCATCCAGGGACTCGGACGCACCAACCGCACCAACCAGGCGCAGCCGCCACTATTCCGGCCGATTGCGACGGACGTGAAAGCGGAGAAACGCTTTCTCAGCACGATCGCGCGCCGTCTCGACACGCTGGGCGCGATCACGCGCGGCCAACGCCAGACCGGCGGCCAAGGGCTCTTCAGACCCGAAGACAATCTCGAAAGCCATTACGGGCGCGATGCACTGCGCCAGCTCTACATGCTGCTCGTGCGCAGCAAGGTTGAAGGCTGCTCGCTTCAGACCTTCGAGGATGCAACCGGCCTCAAACTCATGGATGTCAACGGCATCAAGGACGAACTGCCGCCGATTACCACCTTTTTGAACAGATTGTTGGCGCTGACCATCGACCTGCAGAACGTGCTGTTCACCGCGTTCGAGCAGTTGCTCACCGCTCGCATCGAAGGCGCGATCGCGTCCGGTACCTACGATGTCGGCTTGGAGACGCTGCGCGCCGAGAGCTTCGTCGTCACCGATCGACGCACGATCTACACCCATCCCAGCACCGGCGCGGAGACCCGGCTGCTCACCATCACCGAGCGTCGGCGCAACCGCCCTGTCACGTTGGACGAGGCGCTCGATCGGCTCTCCGATCCGCGCGCCTTGCTCCTCATCAACGAGCGCTCGGGCCGTGCCGCCGTTCAGGTGCCGGCGCCGAGCCTCATGCTCGACGACGGCGAGATCGAACGGCGCGTGCGGCTGGTCCGGCCGATGGAGAACCACAGCCTTCCGATGAAGGCGATGGCGGAAAGCCACTGGACGGAGACCGATCGCGCGCGCTTCGCCGCGGCATGGCAGGCGGAGATCGCTGCCGTGCCGGAGTTCACCGACAGCACCATCCATGTCGTGGCAGGGCTGCTCCTGCCGATCTGGAAGCGGCTGCCGAACGAGTCGACGCGCGTCTATCGGCTTCAGACCGATGCTGGCGAGCGCATCATCGGCCGCAAGGTTTCGCCTGCTTGGGTGGCGACGGCACTCGCTGCGGAAGCTCCGACGCTGACGTCGGAGAATGCCTTCGCCGCGCTCATGGACGGTCGCACGATCCTCGACCTCGCCGAAGGCCTTCAGCTCCGCCGCGTCCGCGTCATGGGCGCCGGGCGCATCGAGTTGTCGGGTTTCAACGACGCGATGCGCGACCGGCTCAAAGCCTACGGCCTCTTCCACGAGATCATTTCGTGGAAGCTGCGCATGTTCGTGCCGACCGACGCTAACGGCGGTGCGGTCCTGGCGCGCGTGCTCGACCGCTACCCCGTCGAGCGCATCGCCGAACGGGAGGCCGCCTGATGCCGCGCGACGCCTCCGAACTGGCGCACCGCCTTGGCAGCCAGGCCGAGGCGGTGTGCCGCCACTATCTCTCCAATGGCCGGCGCGAAGGCCGCTACTGGCTGGTGGGCGACGTGCGCAACACGCCCGGCCGCTCCATGTTCGTCCGGCTGAAGGAGTCGCCAAAAGGCCCGGCTGGCAAATGGACCGATGCCGCCACCGGTGAGCATGGCGATCTTCTCGACGTCATTCGCGAGAGCTGCGGCCTCATCGACTTCCACGATGTCGCCGACGAGGCCCGCCGGTTTCTGAGCTTGCCGCACATCGAACCGGAGCCTTCGCCGGAGCATCCGCGACCTCCCGCGCAAACCGGGTCGCCGGAGTCCGCACGTCGACTCTTCGCTATGTCTCAACCGGTGATGCGCACACTCGTTGAGGCGTATCTGCGTAATCGCGGCATTACGCCTTTGCACGAAGACGGCGCACTGCGCTTCCATCCGCGCTGCTATTACCGTCCCGACGAGCTTTTGCCGACCGAGATATGGCCAGCAATGATCGCCCGCGTGACCGATCTCGACGGGCGCATCACCGGCGCGCACCGGACTTGGCTCGATCCCGACGGCTTCGATCCTCTCCGTCTCGGCAAGGCGCCGATCGATACGCCGCGACGGGCGATGGGCGACCTCCTCGGCAACGCCGTCCGCTTCGGCGTGGCGCAGCCTGCCCCCGCGGATGCGGGGGTGCTCGCCGCCGGCGAAGGGATCGAGACCATGCTGTCGTTGCGCTGCGTGCTGCCAACCCTGCCGGTGGTCGCCGCCCTTTCGGCCAATCACCTCGCGGCACTTCTGCTCCCGCCGACACTGCGCCGGCTCTATGTCGCTCGCGACAATGATGCGGCCGGCGAGGTGGCCGCGACAGCTCTGACCGAACGCGCCGAGGCAACCGGCATCGAGACGATCGTATGGGTGCCCAGGTGCGGCGACTTCAACGAGGATCTGCGCGCCTTTGGCCTCGAGGCACTTCGAGCAGCCTTGCGGGTTCAGCTCGTCCCGGAAGATGTCGCCCGCTTCATGCTCCTGGCGACAGCCGAAACGGAGTAACGAGCAGCAGCTCGAGTGTCGCCATGGCCCGTCTGGCGAGGCCGAACAGCTGGACAGAGTCCGCGCCCTGGCCTTCTAGAGGGCGATCGGACGGCAGCCGGCGCGGCCCGGCAATGGCTGCGCCCGGCTATTTTCTGCCGGCGTCAGAGCCGCCTTTGCATCGCGAAGCAAAATAGCCGGGCTTCGCCATCCTCTGCTGACGCTGCGGCCCTGCGCTCTCGCTCCGGGTTCTGGGGCCGTGCCGCCCGCCGTCTGGTGATCGCCACGAAGGCCGCGATGGGCGCGGTCGATGCGGCAAAGGGCCTCACCATGACGACCGATCACGACGACACCGAGTTCGAACCGCCGCACAGCTCATCCCCAACGGATCACGTCCTCAACGAGCTCCAGCTCTATGGCCACCGTCCCTTCCAGGACGAGCCCGATCCGAGACCGCTTCCTGAAGGCAACGCTGTGGCCGTCGCCGTCGCAGACATCTTTGACGCCCTAGTCGCGACCTTGAGTGACACGAGGCTCGAACCGGACCTCGAGGACTTGCTCTGGTCGACCGTCAACCTCTTCCACCGCGCCACGGGCCGCATCGAACGCGAGCTCGATGACAACGAGCAGGCGCAGCACCGGAGCCAGCGCGAGCAGAACGGGTCGGAGGTGCGATCCGTCGAACTCGAACGACTCACGGCCGAAGGCATCACGCTCATCGAGCGCCGCAGCTGCATAGAGCTCTTCCGCGACCAGGCCGCTGAGCGCTTCGAAACGCATACCGGCACGCCCTGGCGTCCGCGCTCGGGGTCGCTGGTCAACCATCGCACGCTCACCGCCGCGATGATCGACAGCCGCGACTTCCTGGCCGCCAAGCGCCGCGCCGAGACGGAAGTGATGCTGCCGCCCGGACCGAAGATCGCGCTCACCGGCGGGCTCGACTTCAACGATCACCGCCTGATCTGGGATCGACTCGACAAGGTCCATGCCAAGCACTCTGACATGGTGCTGCTGCACGGCGGCTCACCGAAGGGCGCCGAACTCATCGCGGCCAAATGGGCGAGCGCTCGCCGAGTGCCGCAGATCGCGTTCAGGCCCGACTGGACGAAGCACGCGAAGGCCGCCCCGTTTAAGCGCAACGACGCGATGCTCGCGGTCCTGCCGATCGGCGTCGTGCACTTCCCGGGCACCGGCATCCAGGACAACCTCGCCGACAAGGCGAAGAAGCTCGGCATTCCGGTATGGCGGTTCGGCGAGCCTGCCCCGTGAAAGTAGGCGCTGGCGGATAAAAGCGCGCCATACCCATAAAGGCGGGCCGCGATCGCGCGGCATCGCCCTCGCGCGCCGGACCGCTCTGGGCTATTCTTTCGACGGCGCCGCGGTGGTGGTGGAAGGCGTGACCGTTGCAGTTTTGCCACGGAGGCCACCACCATGCTTGTCATCGGACTGATTCTTAGCGGGTTCGGGATCGGCCTATTTTGCTGGCTGATCTTTATGCTCGCGGTCTACGCGCTGCCGTTCTTCGTCGGCCTCTCCGCCGGCATGGCCGCGTTCCAGAGTGGCGCGGGCGTTCTCGGCGGACTCGTCTGCGGGATCGCGGCCGGCGCGCTGACATTTGTTCTGGGTCAGGTCGCTTTCGCCACCGTCCGGCATTCGGTCCTTCGCGTCTTGATTGCCGCAGCGTTCGCAATTCCGGCGGCGGTCGCTGGCTATCATGCAGTTTTCGGTCTGTCGCAGGTCGGGATTCCATCTCTGATGTGGCGCGAGGGCTTCGCCTGGATCGGCGCGATCTTTATCGGTGGCACGGCGTGGGCACGTTTGACCGGTCTGGCGGAGCCGCGTGCGATGACAAGAGTGAGCGACCGCCGTCAGTTCGGAGAAGCGGACCTTTCCTGAACCATCCGGCAACGACACAGATGCGCGCCGATAGCAGTCGCTCGCAGGGAAATGAGAAGCTAACCCGCACCCGTCGTTCGCTCCGCCATAATTACGCCCTCGATCCCTCTCGCGGATCGGGCATGCATATCAAATGACAACGAGCAAATGCAGCATCCTGACGATCGAGGGCGCCGCCTCGCTTCTCGAAACGCTGCACGATCGGGGCTACCGCGTTATTGGTCCGACATTGCGCGAGCAGGCAATCGTTTATGACGACGTCACTTGGATTGCCGATCTGCCGAGTGGTTGGACTGATGAGCAAGACCGGGGGCATTACGGGCTGAAGCGTCGGCAGGACAAGGCGCTGTTCGACTATGCGGTCGGGCCGCATTCGTGGAAGAAGTTTTTGCACGCGCCGGAACAGCGCCTGTGGCGTGCCGGCGCTTCTTGGCGTGGTCGCGTTCGCCGCCGTACGCGCAGTCCCCGCCTGGTTGCGCGACCGTTCAATGGCCGGAGGCGCACTCTGAGGAGCGGCCGCGTCGGGCGCTGCTAGTGGCTTAGTTACGCTTCGGTCGAGTAGCGAATATTCGATAGGTGCCCTTAAATAGCCGAGCCTAGCGGGACATTTTTCATTCACGCTGCGCTTCGGCGCCTGTCACCAGATCGAGCAGCTCGGTGGTAACCTCTTCTTGCCGTGCCTGCCGCGCTTCTCGGCGCAATGCCTCCAGCCTATCCGATATGTTGTCATGCGCCGACTGCATTGCAGCGAACCGCGCCACGTTCTCGCTCACGAGCGATTCGACCGCCGCCTCGGTCAGCAGCGCGAAAACATAATCGGCGATCAACCGCTCCAACAGACGTGCCGGCGAGGTGTTGTGAAGCGGAGGCTGACGCGATCGCTGCGCCGCGAACGTCGCAAAATCGACCGGAAATACCCGGCGGCGCTCGATTGTCATTTCCCTGCCTTGGCCGTGCCGAGCGAACATGACTTCGACCCGCATGAACGCGCCACTCGCGATGCCGCGATACACCTCACTCGTCAGCCGCCGGGTCGTCTCGGTCGCCGCTTCCGGGCGTGTCGCCATCGAATGGGTCCAGGCTGGCGCCAAGCCCCGTTCTTGAGCGGCAATGATGCCGCGCGTGCCGAGCAGGAGGAGCCGGTCGCCGCGGACGAGCACCGTCGCGGCCGCGTCCAACAGGCGCTCATTGAAGCCGCTAACAAAGCCGTGTTCCGCAGAGAACACAACCAAACCGCGACGGCCTTGGTCGCTGGCGCGCGTAGGCGGCGGCTCCGGCATCAGAAGAAGAGCGGCGCCGATGCCTCTCGCCATAGCCTCAGCATAGCTGCGAATGCCGGGTACCATCTGCTGCGTCCGCTGTACGCGCATGCTTGCGAGCGATCGCATTGCCCCGACGATTTCGCGCAGTTCGACCATGTTGCCGATATGCGCTTCGATCTCGACAACGCGCGTCACGACGAATCTCCTGGCGGCTGCGGCGTGACAAAAGAACGGGCGAGCCTCGTCAGCGCCGTCAGGAGCTCCTCTTCAAGGTCGGGCGCGAGTGCCGCAGCCTGATCATCGAGCGCAAGCACCTCGGAACAATGGGCCGTGAGCCACTCGTGCAGCGCCGCGCGGCAGGCCTCGAGGCGATCGAGCGGGACCTCGTCGAGCACCCCTTTTGCGACCGCGAACAGCAAGGCGACCTGCTCGCCGAGCGACAGGGGGGCAAATTGCGGCTGACGCAACACCGCACGGATGCGTCGGCCGTGCTCGATGATCTTGCGGGTTCGTTCATCGACCATCGTGCCAAACCGAGTGAAGACTTCCAGCTCCAGGAACTGGGCGTATTCGAGCCGCAAGCTTTCGGATAGCGCCTTGAGCACCGGGGCTTGGGTCTTGCCGCCGACGCGGGAGACGCTCTTTCCCACATCAACCGCGGGCTTTTGGTCTTCGTAGAACAGCTGCGGGTCCAAGTAGATTTGCCCGTCGGTGATAGAGATCAGATTGGTCGGTATATAGGCGCTGATATTTCCAGCCTGGGTTTCGGCGATCGGCAACGCGGTCAGCGAGCCGCCGCCGCGCTCGGGACCGAGCTTCGCCGCCCGTTCCAGCAGCCGTGAATGGATGTAGAAGATATCGCCGGGGTAAGCCTCGCGGCCCGGCGGACGGCGCAGCAGTAGCGAGAGCTGACGATAGGCGGCGGCGTGCTTGGTCAGATCGTCGATGACCAGCAGCACATCACGGCCCCGCGCCATGAAATATTCCCCGATCGTGCACGCGCTGTAGGGGGTCATCCATTGCAGGCCCGGTGGCGCATCAGCTTCACCGACCACGAAACAGCAACGCTCCGGCGCGCCGTAGCGGCGCATCGCGTCGATAACCTGAGCGATCGACGAGGCCTTCTGTCCCACCCCCGCGTAGACGCAGATCACATCGCTCGAACGCTGATTGATCATCGTGTCAACGGCGATCGCCGTCTTCCCGGTGCCGCGATCGCCGATGATCAATTCGCGCTGTCCGCGGCCAAGAGGGATCATCGCGTCAACGACCAGCAGCCCGGTCGACAGCGGCCGCGTAACCAAGGCGCGGTCGACGATCGGCGGGGCCGGCTGTTCGATTGGCGCGAAGTTGGCGGCGGTCAGGGCCTCCTTGCCGTCGAGCGGTACGCCAAGAGGATCAACGACGCGCCCAAGAAGCTCAGCGCCAACGGGAGTACGCACGACCTCGCCGGTGCCATGAACGACACTGCCCGCGGCAACTGCGGTATCGTCGCCGAGCAGCACACAGCCGATCGCATCCTCATCGAGATCGACCGCAAGACCGCGCACACCGCCGGCGAAGATCAGCAATTCATCGAGCCGCGTGTCAGGTAGACCGGTGACAGTGGCGACGCCATCGCCGACGTGAGAGACCCGGCCGATTCGGTCAAGCCGAGGCTCCAGCGCTGCCGAGGCGATGCGCTCGCGGCTCTTGTCGAGCCAGTGTCGCAGATCGTCAGTGAGGCTCGGCATCGGTCTCGATCTCGGCGCGCATCGCATCGAGCGCGGTCTGCCAAGAGAAACGCAGGATCGCGGTCGGGAAGTGAAGCTCGGAACCGGCGATGAGGCTGGCGTCGACGCCGTACTCAAGCTTGATAGTGCTGCCGAGTCTGCCCTTGAGCCGAGAGCTCCAAAGTTCGCTTACGTCAGGGGCGAGCTCCGATGCGGTTACGATCTTGAGAGGAGCACCGTTGGCGAGTTGCTGTTTCAAGTCCGCCAAGTCCTCCGTTGGCAGCTCAGCCAGGTACTGCTCAATCCGCTCGATCCACGCCTCCGCGCGCAGCGCCATCGGCACCTGCGCCAGCAACCGCCCAGCAATCTGCGCGGCGAGGTCTAGCGTCTCGCCCCGAACCTCGGCCAAAGCACTTGTGCGCTCATCGCTCAGCGTCTTTCGCGCTCCCACCAGCAGCGCCGCCGCTTCGCTCTCACCCCGCTCACGGCGCACCGCCGCCTGCTGTTCCGCAACCGCCGCGGCCTCTCTCAGCGCGGCAAGCCGTTCGCCGGCAATGCCGTCCCGCTCGCTTTTGATCGCAGCGCGGTCAGCCGCTACCCGTTCTTCTGCCGCATGAACCTGGGCCAGCTGGTTGTCGACTTCAGCGCGACGCGCATCGACAAGACCGAGAACGGGCTTGTAGAGAAACCGGTGCAGCAACCAGACGAGGATCGCGAAATTGACCGTCTGGAGCGCGAAGGTCGACCAATCGAAATGCATCGTCAGCCGGCGTATGGATTGGCGAACAGCAAGAGGAGGGCGATGACGAGGCAGTAGATCGCCATCGTCTCGATCATCGCCAGGCCGACAAAGAGCGTGCGCGAGATCGTCCCCCCGGCTTCGGGCTGGCGGGCGATCGCGTCCATCGCGGCCGCGACCGAACGACCTTCGGCCAAGGCCGGCCCGATCGACCCGACGGAAACGGCAAGCGCGGCCGCCGCGACGCTAATCAGCTTGATGTCCATCACTTTTCCTTTTTGCTAGCCGGCGTCATCCACTGCGGCGCCGATAAACACCGTCGCGAGCACGGCGAAGATGTAGGCCTGTACCAGCCCCATCAGGATTTCGAGAGCCATCAGCGGGATCGGAACGAAGAGGCCTGCGAGACCGATGATCAGCGCGATCACAAACTCGCCACTCATCACGTTGCCGAAAAGGCGCACCATCATCGAGAAGGTGCGGGTCACCTCGGACACGAGATTGAGTGGGAGCATAATGAGCTTGGGCTGAGCGAAGCTCGCCAGATAGCCGAAGACGCCGCGGCTGCGCACCCCGTAGAAGTGCACAGCGATGAAAACAATCAGCGCCAGCGCAGCGGGCGTTTCCAACGTGGCAGTCGGGGCTTGAATGCCGGGCAAAACCCCCGACAGATTGGCCACGACAAGGAAAATGAACAGCGTCCCGAGCAAAGGCAGAAACGGGCGCGGCGGCTTGCGGATAACCTGCTCGATCTGGCCCATGACGCCCGTGACGATCAGCTCAAGCACAGCCTGACCGCGAGTCGGGCGCATGGCGAGGCGGTGCGTAACGAGCCGTGAAGCCAGAGCCAGCGTTGCCATGATCGCCCAGGTCGTCACCACCGGGCGGGTGATATTGACCGGCCCCAGATGCAAGAGGACCGTGGTGGCGAGTGGCGATTGCGCCATCACGCGAGCCGTTGCGCTGCGCGCAGCGCGACGCCGCGGGCGCACAGGAAACCGAGGAACGCGCTGACGAGCGGCACCCCTCCGTATCGCGCCGCTGCGGCGAAAAAAAGTGCGGCGGCTGCGAACCGGCCGAGCGTCAGCGCAGCCGGCATCACGCGGCTCCCGCCAGTCGAAATCAATCCCGCCGTCCGCCGCAGCGCCACAAAGTAGGCTGCGCCCAACAGCAAGCCGCCGATGGCCCAAGCAGTGACGGGGACCGCGACCGATCCGCTCATGCGCGATGCATCCTCTTCCAGGCCATCGAACAACCTGCTGCCAAGCCGGCAAACAGCAAACCCAGTGTCCAGAAGATGCCGGACGAAAAAGACCGATCGAGCCAGCGGCCGACAAAAATGCCGATGAGCGTCGGCATCACGATCGTCCAGCCGAGCGCGCCAATCATCGCCAGATTCCGGCCTATCGAGCGCTCACCCTCGCGCTGCCACTGTTCCAAGCGCCCACGACGCACCCTAACCGCCTCATTCAGGCGCTCCGGATGATCCTTCTGGTGATCTGCCGGCGATGTCATGGCTCGATCGCCTCGTTAGGTGATTGGACCGAGCCTGGCGTCAACGGTGGCGTCCCTGGCCGCAAAAATCGTTCGATTTGCCGGATCGCGGCCAAATAGAGGCGCTGGGCATCCGTGTGGGCCGCCTGCTCCTGCGCGACCTCGTGGCGGAAGCATGCGACCACATCAACTTCGAGGCGCCGCAAATCGTCGCCAAGGACCGCTTCGGGGGTGGCAATGGAGATACGGTTGCCGCCGCGGACCTCCAGCATGCCGCCGCGCGTTGCGGCATGATGCTCGCCCCCCGCGGCATCGCGCCATGTGACTACCGACACTGCGAGCGCCGTCAGAAAATCCGCATGGCCGGGGAGAATGCCAAAGGCACCGGTCTCATCCTCGGCGCGGAGGTGAGCGATGCCGTCCGTCTCAATGACGATCGAAACCGGCGTGACAATGGAGAGCCTCATGATGCCGCGGCCGTCGCCAAGCGCTCTCGCGCCCGCGCTTCCTCGAAGTCACCGACCATGTAAAGCGATGCTTCGGCCCAGCCGTCCGCTTCGCCGTCGAGGATCGCCCGGCATCCGG
Source organism: Allostellaceae bacterium (assembly GCA_035504235.1). GTDB lineage: Bacteria > Pseudomonadota > Alphaproteobacteria > ATCC43930 > CGMCC-115725 > DATARH01. The sequence continues at coordinate 12,621 of DATJSH010000022.1, forward strand.
AGAGTGTCGCGTCCAATTCCACCGTGCGGCCGGGCTTACCGGTAAACGGCACCGTTACCATGAAGGGCTGGGTCAGAAACCGCATGAGATGACGCGCCCGCTGGACCGCCGTGCGATCCGCCGCGCTCAACTCCTCAATCCCCAACAGGGCAATGATCTCCTGGAGCTCGCGATAGTGCGCGATCGTCTTGCGCACATCCTCCGCCGTCCGGTAATGCGTGGCGCCGACCAAACGCGGGTCTAGCAGGCTGGAGGTCGACGCAAGCGGATCGACCGCCGGGTACATGCCTTCGCCCGCCATCGTCCGCGACAGGACAATCGATGAGTCGAGATGGCTGAAAATCTCGGCTACTGCTGGATCGGTGAAGTCGTCGGCCGGGACATAAACTGCCTGAATTGACGTGATCGCCGCGCCCGCAACCGAGGCGATGCGCTCCTCGAATTCCGCTATCTCGGTGCCAAGCGTCGGTTGATAGCCAACCCGCGATGGAAGCCGACCGAGCAGGCCAGAGACTTCCGCGCCCGCCTGTACCAACCGATAGACGTTGTCGATCAGCAACAGCACGTTTTCATGTGCTACGTCGCGAAAATATTCGGCAATGGTGAGTGCGGTGAGTCCAGCCCGCCAGCGCGCACCGGGCGGTTCGTTCATCTGACCAAACACTAGCGCGGTGCGTTTGAGCACTCCAGCCTGGCTGAGCTCGAGATAGAGCTCGTGCCCTTCGCGCAAGCGCTCGCCGATGCCGGCGAACACCGAGATGCCGGCGTGGCGCTCCACGGTTGTGCGGATCAACTCCATAATCAGCACCGTCTTACCAACGCCAGCACCGCCGAACATTGCTGCCTTTCCGCCAGTGACGAGGGGCGCCAGAAGATCAATCACCTTGATCCCCGTGTGGAACATCTGACGCGTGCCGGTTTGACGGTCGAGCGATGGGGCGTGCGCGTGGATCGGCCAGCACTCGACATCCGCCCCAAAAGGCTCGCCGCGATCGACCGGCTCTCCGACGGAATTGAGCAGCCGGCCGAGAACCGCGTCGCCGACGGGCGAGCGGACGGGGCCACCTGGGGAGGATACCCTTGTGCCGCGCTTCAATCCGGTAGTGTCGCCGAGCGCAACGGCACGGACCAATCCCGGGGCGAGGTGTTGTTGCACCTCAGCGATGATAGGTTGCCGAATATCCAGCTCAATGCGGACTGCATCGTTGATCGCTGGCAGGCGGTCGCTCGCGAAGGCGAGGTCGACGACGGAGCCGTGAACGACGGCCACGCTGCCCCAATTCGGATCGGATGACGGCACGAGTGATATCCCGAGGCTTCACGACTATCGCTGTTGCATTACTCCGCAGAGCCTTACCGCACCTTGATTTGAGTCAAATCGGACCAGCTCAACTCGATTTTTAACCGCGCGCACAGAGACGGTTTAGGCGCCGAAAGAATGTCCGGCATCTCAATCATCTTCGGAGCTTCAGCAGCATCCCTTAAAAGTCGCCGCAGGCTGCCCAGAGCCCCTAACGGCCGCGAGCGTAGCCCCATCGCGAGGACCGGAGGTCAGCTACCGGTTCAGTAGCCGACCCTTGCCGGCACAACGGGTCAGATGCGCCGATACCAGCTACTGGCGCGCTGAGCCGGTCGGCATGCACAACGGTAATGCCCGGCCCTTGCTACAGCTGTAGCAGGCGGCACTGACGGCAGCACGTGGTGGCCCTCGGCGCTGACGTAAGTTCGTGAGAAAGCGTTCGGTCACGGCGCTTCTGCGGCGAACGTCCGGCCTATTCCTGCGCTACCGCTTCTTTCTCTGCGACCGGGCTCGTCGACCTCTTGCGCACCACATCCGTCGTCGGCCACGTCTTCTCCTGAGGATGCTGCTCAGCGCGCGAACACGGCTGGCCTCGTGATGGCCTGATCTGGCCGAAGACCGGCTGCGCCTCGATCGCCTGAGCCGCAACGTCGCCGGATCGACTTTCTTCCCCTGGGCTCAAGCCCATTCCTCGCGAACCAAGAAAGTCTCACCGCCGACATCCTCCGCTGCGCTCCAGCCCGCGAGCGGGTGCGTCGTCGATCGTCCTCGGCCTGTCGATTGCCATCGAGGCCGCGGTGGTCGCGGGCTCGAAAACACCAAGGAGAAGTGACATGGCCAATATCGGTTCCTTCAAGAAGGTCGGCAGCGAGTACCAGGGCGAGATCGTTACCCTGAGCGTTCAGGCCAAGGGCGTTCGCATCGTGGCCGAAACCAACCGCTCCAACGACAACACGCCGAGCCATCGGGTCTTCGTCGGTCGGGCCGAGATCGGAGCCGCCTGGTCGAAGCGCTCAAACGAGGGCCGCGACTACCTGTCGCTCAAGCTGGACGATCCCAGCTTCAACGCGCCGATTTTCGCCAATCTGTTCGACGACGAAGACGGTGAAGGCTACACGCTGATCTGGTCGCGTCCCACCAAGCGCAACGGGGAGTAAACGGCGCCTCCCGCAGGCCCGCCCGGCTCTGCCGGGCGGGCCTCTGTATTGAAGCAGCCATACGGAAGGTGACGAGCACGGCTCGACCAAACACCCTGGTTGGGGTTCACCGGCGACGTTGAAGCGATCAAAGACGACTATTATAGTCGTTTTCCTGGTTTGTGCCGATCGACTGTCGGAGGTGATCATGGATGATCACCGGCCGACAAGTTCGGGCGGCGCGAGCTTTGCTGAACTGGAAGCAGGAAATGCTCGCGGAGAAAGCCCTCGTGGCGCTGACAGCGCTGAAACGCCTGGAGTCGGAGCGCGACCTCCCGGTGCACGAGAGCACGCGCGATCAGGTGCGTCGCGCGCTGGAAGCGGCTGGCATCCTGTTCGTCGAATCCGACCGAGGTCGCGGCGTCATGCTGCTCACCGAAGCAACGCGTACTTCTGAACCACAGGCACCGCGCATTCGGCCTTGAATGTCTCCATGTCGAGTGGGCAACAATGATAGCCTTTCGAATGGATTTACCTTAAATGCAAACTCCGCCGCTCGATCCAGCTGTCGACGATCTGGCCCCAACGGACCGCTCACTCACTGGCTACGACGAGCAACATGTCGTGACTTATCTGCGATTGCTCGATGCTGAGGAGGACGGTGCCAGCTGGGAAGAAATCGCAAAGCTGGTGCTGCATATCGATCCGGCGACCGAGCCGGCACGTGCGCGTCGCGCTTGGGAAAGCCATTTAGCGCGTGCCCATTGGATGACGGAGCACGGCTACCGCCATCTCCTGCGCGGCGGCGCCCCGCACTGAATTGGTTCCTTGCTTGTGCGGCAACGCTCGTTGCAGGACCAGTCCGTAGCGCATCGGCAAACGAGCCGTGAGACTACCTTCGCGTTTGCTGTCG
>DATJSH010000023.1:0-37565 GCA_035504235.1 Allostellaceae bacterium
TTCCACCAGCGGCTGCGCGACGGGTTTCTCGCCATCGCCGCGGCAGAACCCGAGCGCTGCGCGGTGATCGAAGCCGCCGGCGACATCGATACGGTGCACCGCGCGATCGTCACCGCGATCTCGACACGGTTGGGCGTCGTCTTCAAATGAGCGATGAGACGCCGGCGCCGCGCGCCAACCCCAACCTCATCGGCCACGACGCGGCCGAGGCCGCCCTCAAGCAGTTCGTTGACAGCTCCCGCTTGCCACACGCGCTGCTGCTTTCGGGGCCGCGCGGCATCGGCAAGGCGACGCTGGCGTTCCGGCTGGCGCGCTATGTCTTGTGGCGCGGCGGGGAGGGGGCCGGGCTCGACATGTTCGGGGCGCCGGCCGAGACCGGACTACCGGGGTTGGCGGTTTCTCCAGAGAGCGGCGTCTTTCGCCGGATCGCGGCTGGCGGCCACGCCGATCTTTTGACCGTCGAGCGCGGCTTCGACCCGCGCCGCAAGCGGTTGCGCAACGAGATCGTCGTCGACGAGGTACGCGAAATCGGCGCGTTCCTGCACCTGACCGCGGCCGAAGGCGGCTGGCGCGTCGTCATCGTCGACGGCGCCGACGCGATGAACCGCAACGCCGAAAATGCGCTGCTCAAGATCCTCGAAGAGCCGCCGCGGCGAGCGCTGCTCGTGCTTGTCGCACATAGCGCCGGCAAGCTGTTGCCGACCATCCGCTCGCGCTGCCGCCAAATGAAATTGGCGCCGCTCGGCGATGCCGACCTACGCCTGCTGCTTGCGCGCTATTGCCCGGAGCTCGACGAAACAGCAGCAGCGCGGGTCGCCGACCTCGCCGACGGCAGCATCGGCCGGGCCCTCGAACTGGCCGGCTCGGGCGGGGTCGAGCTCTACGAGACGATGCTGTCGATGCTGGCGCGCCGGCCGGGCATCGACCCGCTGGCGCTGCACGGCTTCGCCGACAAATTGGCGCGCGCCGAAGCGGAAGATTCCTATCGCGCGCTCGAGGGATTGTTGCGCCAGCATCTGGCGCGGCAGGCGGCGGCCGCCGCGCGCTCCGGCGCGCGCCACGAAGCGGCGTGCTGGGCCCGGCTGCGCGCCGACATCGCCAACGATTTCGCCCGCGCTGACGGGCTCAATCTCGACCGCAAGCAGACGATCCTCGGCGCCTTTTTCGCGATCGAGCGCGCGACCGGCGCCGATGCGCGTTAGACTCATGGGACGTCATGCTGGTCGATAGCCACTGCCATCTCGATTTCCCCGATTTCGCGCCGGAGCGCGAGGCGGTGATCAATCGTGCGTTCGCTGCCGGGATCGGCACCATGCTGACGATCTGCACGCGGCTCGACCAGTTCGACGAGGTGCGGGCGCTCGCCGAGGCGGAGCCGCGCATCTGGTGCTCGGTCGGCGCGCACCCGCACGAGGCGGCCGACCATGCGGACCTGCTGGCGGAGCGCCTTGTCGCGCTCGCCGCACATCCGCGTGTTGTCGGCATTGGCGAGACCGGGCTCGATTTCCACTACGATCTGAGCCCGCGCGACGTGCAGGAGCGCGTGTTCCGCGCCCATATCGCCGCGTCCACGGCAAGCGGCCTGCCGCTGATCATCCACGCCCGCGAGGCCGATGCCGAGATCGCCGCGATCCTCGCCGCCGAGCGGCCGCCGCCCGGCGTGCTGCATTGTTTTACCGGCGGGCGGGCGCTGGCCGAAGCGGCCCTCGACCTCGGCTTCTATATCTCGATCTCGGGCATCGTGACGTTTCGCAACGCCGAGGATTTGCGCGGGATCGTGCGCGACCTGCCGCTCCACCGGCTGCTAGTCGAGACCGATGCGCCCTATCTCGCGCCGGTGCCGTATCGCGGCAAGCGCAACGAGCCGGCTTTTGTCGCGGCGACCGCAGCGTTTGTCGCCGAGCTGAAAGGGATCGCGGCGGAAGAGTTCGCCGCTGTAACCACGGCGAATTTCTTTCATCTGTTCGCCAAGGCCTCGCCGCCGCAATGAAGATCACGGTGCTCGGATGCGGACCCTCGACCGGCGTCCCGGCGATCGGCCCCGATTGGGGCGCCTGCGATCCAAGCGACTCGCGTAACCGCCGCCGCCGCGCCTCGATCCTCGTCGAAAGCCGGGGCAAGACCTTGCTGATCGACACATCGCCCGACCTGCGCGAGCAGCTGCTCGACGCCGGTGTCGGCCGGGTCGATGCGGTGATCTTCACTCACGCCCATGCCGACCATCTGCACGGCATCGATGATTTGCGCGCCGTCAATCGCGTGATGCGGCAGGCGATTCCGCTCTATGCCAATACCGCAACTCTTGCCGAGATCAGGCAACGTTTCGGCTATGCGCTGGAGCCGGCGCCGACGGACGGCATGTTCTTCAAACCGACCGTGACGCCGCAAGTGATCGCCGGTCCGTTCGCCGCCGCCGGTCTGCCCGTGACGCCGTTCGAGCAGGATCACGGCTACAGCGAGACCCTCGGGTTTCGCATCGGCGCGTTCGGCTATTCGACCGATGTCGTCGAGCTCGACGATGCGGCTTTCGCCGCGCTGGCGGGGGTCGAATTGTGGATTGTCGATTGCCTGCGCTACGAGCCGCACCCCACCCACAGCCATGTCGCCAAGACACTCGAATGGATCCAGCGTGTGAAGCCAAAACGCGCGATCCTGACGCATCTTGACCGGCCGCTCGATTACACCGAGCTGGCGGCGCAGCTGCCGCCGGGTGTCGAGCCCGGCTATGACGGGATGGTCGCCGAGTTGCCGGATCCATGAGGGAGGCCACGATCCGCCGCGCCGGGCCGCTCGACCGCGCCACGGTCGAAGCCATCGTCCATGATGCATATGCGCATTACCGCGCGCGCATCGGCAAGCCGCCGGGGCCCATGCTCGACGATTACGCGGCGCTGATTGACGCCGACACGGTCAGCGTGCTGGACGAACCCGGCGGCGTCATCGCCGGCATCATCGTGCTGCTGCCGAAACCCGACCATCTGCTGCTCGACAATATCGCGGTGCGCAACGACCGCCAGGGACAGGGGCTCGGCCGCCGGCTGATGGCCTTTGCCGAAGCCGAGGCGCGCCGGCTCGGCTACGACGAGCTGAGGCTCTATACGCACGTCATGATGACCGAAAACATCGCGCTCTATACGCGGCTCGGCTTTGCCGAGACGCGCCGCGGCCACGATGGTGGCTACGAGCGCGTGTTCATGACCAAGCGCCTCGACTGAGCGTTATATTATTTTCCATAATATATATTATGCGACTTATTCCTGGCGCATTCCGCGACATTGTGGGAAAGATACGGCATCGGCTCCCCTCCCAAAAAGCCGGCCACAGCCGTCAGCGTATCCGACAGTGGCTGACGAAATCGCGACGCAACGATAGCATGCCCCCTCGCTGTCACCCTTTCAGGTTTCCTTGTGGACCTGCCGCCGAGCTGCCACCTCAGCATCGAAAAGAACCCGTCATGGGCGGATCGCGAGTTCGTCGACGAGCAACTCGGCGATTACAGTGTGCAAGGAGCTGCGCCGTACCGGTATTGGAACCCGACTGATCGCCGAGGCCGAGCGGCGCGCGATCGATTTCGGTTGCCACTCGGCTCATGTCGATACGTTCTCCTTCCAGGGACCGGATTTCTATCCCCGCTTCCGCTATGAGATATTTGGGGCGTTAGACTATCCGCCTGCTTGCAAACGGTTTTTCGTCAAAAAAGCGGCTACTTGCCGAGGAGACTTGAATGCCGATGCATCTCGAAGGCTCGTGCCGCTGCGGCGCGGTCAGCTTTACGGTCGACAGCCACACGCCCTACCCCTATCAGCGCTGCTATTGCTCGATCTGCCGCAAGAGCGCGGGCGGCGGCGGATATGCGATCAATATCATGGGGTTGGCGGACACGCTTAAAGTGCGCGGAAAAGGGACGCTGGGCGTGTGGAACGCGCCGATCGACGGGCGGAGAGGCTCGGCCGACCGGCATTACTGCAAGCAATGCGGCACACCGCTATGGGTGAGCGACGAGTCCTGGCCGGAGCTGATGCACCCGTTCGCCTCGTGCATCGATACCGCGTTGCCGAAGGCCCCAAAAAGCGTGCATCTGCTGCTGCGCGACAAGGCGGATTGGGTCGAGCCGCAAATCGGCCCGGACGACGATTGCTTTGACGGCTATCCCGAATTGTCGATCGAGGATTGGCACAAGAAAAACGGCTTATGGATCGACTGACATGACGCACGCCTACCCGCCGATCGAGAAGCTGCTCGGCATCATGGCCCGGCTGCGCGACCCGCAACACGGCTGCCCGTGGGACCGCGAGCAGAATTTCACGACGATCGCGCCTTATACGATCGAGGAAGCCTACGAAGTGGGCGACGCCATCGAGCGCGGCGACATCGCGGCGCTGAAGGACGAGCTCGGCGACTTGTTGTTCCAGGTGGTGTTTCACGCGCGCATGGCCGAGGAAGCAGGGTTGTTCGCGTTCGACGATGTGGTGACGGCGATTGCAGAAAAGATGGTGCGCCGGCACCCGCATGTGTTCGGCGATACGGAGATCGCCTCCGTCGCGGCGCAAAACGAGGCGTGGGAGGCGCACAAGGCCAAGGAGCGGGCGGCAGCGGGCGGCGATCAAAGTGTGCTTGACGGTGTCGCCCTCACCTATCCGGCGCTGCTGCGCGCCGCCAAGATCTCCCGCCGCGCGGCACGCATCGGCTTCGATTGGCCCGACGCGCGCTCGGTCATCGCCAAGCTCGCCGAGGAAATCCGCGAGATCGAGGCCGAGCTCGATCTCGGCAGCGGCAAGGACCGCCTTGAGGACGAGGTCGGCGACCTGCTCTTCGCCGCCGCCAATCTGGCCCGAAAACTCGAGGTCGAGCCGGAAACCGCGCTGCGCCGCGCGACCGCGAAATTCGAGCGCCGCTTCCGCGAGGTCGAAAAGCGCGCCGCGGCGCAGGGCGCCGGCCGTGATCTCGATGCGCTCGAAGCACTGTGGCAGCGGGTCAAGGCGGAGGAATGATCGGCTTCGAGCGGGTCGTCCACAGCCTCCCCGCCGGTTTCGACGCGTTGCGCGCCGAGGCGCGCGGCAACGGACACGGCATGCTCGATACGCTGGCCGGTGAATGGGCGAGCGGGGCGGCGCGCTTCGACCGACCAGGCGAGATGCTGATCGCCGCGTTCAGCGACGGCGAACTGGCTGGGATCGGCGGCATGACATTGGAGCCGGCAATCCCCGGCGCGCTGCGCGTGCGGCGGTTTTACGTCGCCCTCGCCTACCGCCGGCACGGCATCGGGCGGATGCTCGCCGCCGTGCTGCTCGACCAAGCACAAAGGCGAGCGGTCACCTGCAACGCCGCGGCGGGCAGCGAGCGGTTCTGGGAAGCGCTGGGCTTTGCGCCCGACCGGCGCGACGGCCGCACGCACCTCCTCGCCCGCTGACCGCGCTGCTTTGTCATTCCGGGGTTGGCGAAGCCAGAACGAGGAACCTATGAACACAAGCGGTGCCAAGCTCGGCGCAGTCCGTGTTCATGGGTTCCCGCTTGCGCGGGAATGGCAAGGCCGGCCTTACTCCATATTCACTGCCTAGTCCCGGTTTGTCGGGCGGTCCTCGGGTCGTGCCGGTGAGCTCGTATGGGCGAGGGCTGGGGGTTTTCCTCTGACCGCGGGCCGCATGGGATTATTGGTCGTTATTTCCCACGGGACGGCGGCCGGGTGATTGTTGTTGGCGCCCTCGACGCGCCTGCGTTCTATCGCTTTGTTGGTCTTGACGGCACGGGATCTTCGGTTCGCTCTGATCAAGCTCCGGTTTCGGTCTTTCAATCAACGAGCCCGGTTGCCCGGGCATCCGCGCCAGCGGCTATGCCGCTCAGCGATGACGCGATGCAGATAAGGAACATATCAAGAACATTCAAGGGCGGGTGAACAAATTTTTTTAGCCCCGCTGGACTTCCGCGTGCTCCATGCCTCCGTGAGGGAGCGATTTATTGCGGCTTTGCCGCAATCCGAGCCTGTGTCTGCCCTTCACCACCCTCTTCCCTCCCGTGGCCTCCCGTGGGGAGAGGGAAGCTGATCCGGATTCAGCGGCGGCAGACAGGCGATCAATGGGGCTTCGCGACCGAGACGCGCGGATTGGGGCTATTCCCCGCCAGTACCTTCCACACGCAACCCACCAGCTCACTGGGGCGAAACGGCTTGGCGATGAACTCGTCGATCTGGGGATTGCACACGATCGGCTGATGCCATCCCGAGGTGAACAAGCATCGCAGCTCAGGACGGCGCTGCCGCGCCTTTTGCATCATGCCGAGGCCATTCATCGTTCCGGGCAAATTGATATCGGCGACCACCAAATCGAACCGCTTCCGCCTTATCCTGGAAAGGGCGGCGGCCGCGGTCGCTTCGCAACATATGGAAAATCCACCATCGCGCAGAATATTGCCGATGACCTCGCGGGTGGAATCGTCGTCCTCAACTATTAGTACGCTGGGGGCAAGGTTAGACACGCCGGACCCTCCCTAGGAGCCAAACGCGCAGGCGCAGCATTACGTTCCTGCCGTTAAGCTCAAGGTTTTGGGAAAGCCGCCGAGGGGTCAGTGCACGCGCTGGCGATGGCGCAGCCGGCCGAGATCGGCTTCCGAGAGGCGCACCGAGAGATGCGCCGCCTCGCCATCGTCGCGGCGACCGACGACGGCACCGCGTTCGTAGAGCCAGGCCAGGGTCTTGCCGTCGGAAAGCGGCACCTCGATCCGCACCGCGCGCGCGGTGCTATCGAGCCGCCCGGAAATAAGGGCGAGAAGCCCGTCGCACCCCTCCCCAGTCGCCGCCGACAGCGCAACGGTTTCCTCGTTGCGCTGCGTCTGGCTGACGAGGATCGCCCGCGCCTCGCCGTCGAGCAGATCGATCTTGTTGAGGACCTCGACAAGCCCATCCTCGACCAGTTGGCCGAGGCCGAGATCGGTCAGAACCGTAAGCACGTCGGCGCGTTGCGCGGCGCTGTCAGGGTGATGCGCGTCGCGGACATGGACGACGATGTCGGCCTCGGTCACCTCTTCCAGCGTCGCGCGGAACGCGGCGACGAGGTGGGTCGGCAGGTCGGAGATGAACCCGACCGTATCGGAAAGGATCACCGTCTTGCCCGACGGCAGGTCGAGCCGCCGCATCGTCGGGTCGAGTGTCGCGAACAGCAGATCCTCGGCGGCGACGCTGGCGCGCGTCAGACGGTTGAACAGCGTCGACTTGCCGGCATTGGTGTAGCCGACCAGCGCGACGACCGGGAACGGCACGCGCCGCCTCGCCTCGCGGTGCAGTGCGCGGGTGCGTTTCACGGCTTCCAGTTCGCGCTTCAATTTGCCAATGCGCTCGCCGATGAGGCGACGGTCGATTTCAAGCTGGCTTTCTCCGGGGCCGCCCAGGAAGCCGAAGCCGCCACGCTGGCGTTCGAGATGGGTCCATGACCGCACCAGCCGCGAGCGCTGATAGGTCAGTGCCGCCAACTCGACCTGCAGCCGGCCTTCATGGGTGCGGGCGCGGGCACCGAAGATTTCGAGAATGAGCCCGGTGCGATCGATGACCTTGGTCTTCCAACGACGCTCCAGATTGCGCTGCTGCACCGGCGACAGCGCGCCATCGACGACGACGAGCCCGATCTTGCGCTCGTCGATCGCCGCGCCGAGCGTATCGACGCTGCCGCTGCCGATCAGCGTGCTCGGCGCCGGCCGCGCGAGGCGGACGATCTCGCCGCCGACGACATCGAGATTGATCGCGCGGGCGAGACCGATCGCCTCGCCGAGTCTCGCGTCGAGCGAGCGCCCATGATCATTCGACCCCGGCCCGTTACCCGGCCGGCTGCCGGGCGCGGTCTTCAGGGCGGGATGAACGACGAGGGCGCGGCCCGTCGTCGTCTGACCATGGGCGGTCAGACCGGAGGCGGACAGACCGTTCTCAGCACTGCTCAGGGCTGGTCTTCCTCTCGTCCGCCCTCGAACAGCTGGATCGGCTGCGCCGGCATCACGGTCGAAATCGCGTGCTTGTAGACGAGCTGAGAATGCGCGTCGCGGCGGAGCAGCACGCAGAAATTGTCAAACCAGGTGATGATCCCCTGGAGCTTGACGCCATTGACGAGAAACACCGTCACCGGCGTCTTGTTTTTGCGGACGTGGTTCAAAAACACGTCCTGAACATTCTGCGACTTGTCGGAGGTCATTAAGGTGGCTCCCAACTCCACTCTTCGGCGCGCAGCACCCCGTTCCGAGAACGAGCAGGAAGGGCGCGCGGTTCCCCCTCCCGCTTACGAAGATGGGCGCGGCGGGCCTGAGGACAAGCCCCGCAGCGCGCGAAACAGCGCCGCATCGTCGGCAAGGCTCAAAGCCGGCGGAAACTGAGCGAACTCATCGCCGGGTTCGGCAATGCCGAGCAGGACCGGGACGCAGCCGGCGGCGGTCGCGCATTCCATGTCGACGGCGGTATCGCCGACAAACCACACATCGGGGCCGGGCGCGATCCCGCTGGAATTCAGCGCGAGCTCGACCGGGGCGCAGTGCGGCTTGTCGGTATGCGCATCACCCGCGCCGACGATGCTGCCGAACAGCGACGACCAGCCGATATGCTCGGCTTCGGCGCGCAGCACCGCACCGGTCTTGTTGCTGACCACGGCAAGGTAGTGCCCATCGCCGGCGAGCGTTCGCAGCATCGCCTCCCGACCCGGCAACGGCGTCAGGCGCTCAAGATGGATGGCGCGGAAGCGGTCCAGGTAAATGTCCCGCGCCTCCTCCCAACGCTCGCCGAAGATCGCGGGAAACGCCTCGCGCAGGCTGAGCCGGACACGCTCGCGTGTTTCCGCGATCGTCCAGAGCGGCTTCTCCATCGCCGCCATCAGGAAATTGAGGGCGTCGTGGATCGTGCCCCAGCTGTCGACGAGGGTGTTGTCCCAGTCGAAGATGATCGCGCGGGGGCGCCGAAGCGTGGTGGGAGCAGGAACAGCGCTCACGCGCTCTCCGCCACATGCGCCAGATAGTCGGCGCGCAGCTTTTGCGTCAGCAGGCCCGGCACGCCGTTGGCGACCGGCCGGCCGTCGATCGCGGTGACCGGCATCAGGTCGGAGGTCGTACTGGTCAGGAATGCCTCCCGCGCGGCTTTCGCCTCGTCGACGGTGAACGGGCGCTCGGCGAAGCGGTAGCCTTCGCGCCGGATCAGCGCGATCAGCGCCTGCCGCGTCACGCCGTTGAGAATGGCGTGTTCAGCGGCGCGGGTGACGACGAGATTGTCGCCGGTGACGATCCAGGCGTTGGTCGAGGTGCCTTCGGTGACATGGCCTTCGGCGTCGACCATCCATGCTTCATAGGCGCCGGCTTCGCGCGCCTGCTGTTTGCCCAGCACATTGGCGGTGAGGGAGATCGTCTTGATGTCGCAGCGACCCCAGCGAATGTCGGGGATGGTGATAATGGAGATGCCCTCGTCGACCAGCTTCGGATCGGCCGGGCGGGTGCGCCGCGCGGTGACGACGTGGATCGGCCGCGCGGCCTTCGGGAAACCGTGGTCGCGCGGCGCGATGCCACGCGTGATCTGCAGGTAGACGATGCCGCCCACGACGCCGTTGCGGCGGATCACCTCGCGCAGCACGAATTTGAGCGGGTTGTCGGCAAGCGCGCCTTCGATGCGCAGCTCGGCGAGCGAGCGGCGCAGCCGCACGAGATGCAGTTCCTCGTCGATAAGCTTGCCGCCGCGCACGGCGATCACCTCGTAGACACCATCGGCGAACTGGTAGCCGCGATCCTCGATATGCACGGCGGCCTCGGCGTGCGGGCGGTACACGCCGTCGACATAAGCGACGCGGGACATCAGGTGCCTGTCTTCAGCGGACGCTCGGTGATGGCGACGCCCAGCGATTTCAGCTTGCGGTGCAGCGCCGAACGCTCCATGCCGACAAAGGTGGCGGTGCGCGAAATGTTGCCCGCGAAGCGCGTGACCTGCGCCAACAGATATTCGCGCTCGAACACCTCGCGTGCGTCGCGCAGCGGCAGGATCATGATCTCACTGCCCTTGTCCCATTTGACGACGGTCGGGGCGATCGAGGTGATCTCGTTGGGCAGATGCTCGGCGTGAACCGGCTCGCGCGGGTCGCCGGGGGCCATGATAAGGAGCCAATCGACGACGTTGCGCAGCTGCCGAACATTTCCGGGCCAGCCGTAGGATTGCAGCGCCGCCAGCGCGTCCTCGCCGAAATCGCGCGGCGGCAGCCGCGCCGCCTCTGCCGCGCGGTCCATGAAGTGACGGGCGAGCAGCGGAATGTCCTCGCGGCGGTCGCGCAAGCTGGGTACGCGGATCGGCACGACATTGAGCCGGTAGAACAAATCCTCGCGGAAGCGGCCGGCGGCGATCTCGCTCGAAAGTTCCCGGTTTGTCGAGGCGACGACGCGGACATCGACTTCGACCCGGTTCGACCCGCCTACCCGCTCGAATGTCTGTTCCTGCAACACCCGGACGATCTTGCCCTGGGTCTCGATCGGCATATCGGCGACTTCATCGAGAAACAAGGTGCCGCCATGGGCACGCTCGAACGTGCCGACCTTGCGCGGCGAACCATTGACGGGGGTCTCGCTGCCGAACAGCTCCAGCTCCAGCCGGTCCGGGTGCATCGTCGCGCAGTTGACCGCGATAAACGGTCCGCCCGAGCGACGCGAGCGGGAATGCAGCAAGCGTCCGACGACTTCCTTGCCGACCCCCGGCGCACCGGCGATCAAGACGCGGCTGCCAGTCGGCGCGACGCGCTCGATCTGCTGGCGCAGCTGATTGGTGGCGAGCGAAGCGCCGACCAAATCGAGATCGCCGCCGGCGCGCAGCTTCAGCTCTTCGTTCTCGCGACGCAGCAGCGCGGTCTCGATCGCCCGCGCCACGATCAACAGCAAGCGGTCGGACTTGAACGGCTTTTCGATAAAGTCGTAGGCGCCGATCTTGATCGCCTCGACCGCAGTCTCGATCGTGCCGTGACCGCTGATCATCACGACCGGGACAGAGGGCATTTCGGCGCGCAGGCGGCGCAAAATCTCGATCCCGTCAAGCTCGCTGTTCTGCAGCCAGATGTCGAGGACCACCAGCGTCGGCTGGCGGGCGTGCAATTCGCGCAGTGCTTCGGTGCTGTCGGCGGCCTCGCGTGTGGCGTACCCCTCGTCCTTGAGCACGCCCGCAATCAACATGCGGATGTCGGCTTCGTCGTCGACGATCAGAATGTCATGCGCCATGAGCAACCGTATTCGCTTCCGCCTCGACCGGCGGGGCAGCGCGAACCGCGCCGCGCAACTCGCTCAAGAATACCAGCTTGACGCGCGCTCCGCCCGTCTCCGTGTCTTCGAGGAGAAGCTCGCCATGGTGATCTTCCATGATCTTCTTGACGATGGCGAGGCCCAATCCCGTCCCCTTGGCGCGTGTCGTCACATAGGGTTCAGTCAGTCGTTCGCGCCCGCGTTTCGGCAGGCCCTTGCCGTTGTCCTCGACGGCGACGATCGTGCGCCCCGCTCCCTCTTCGACAGATACGACAATCCGCCCCGGCGGGTTCGGCCCGCTTTCGACAATTCGTCCTTCGATCGCCTCGACCGCATTCTTGACGATATTGATGACGGCTTGGCCGGTCAGCCGGGCATCGCAACGCACCGTCAGCGGGCGGCTCGCGAAATTGAGGTCGAACGCGATCTCGGGATGCGCGGTGCGCTCGAGGAAGGCCGCGCGCTCGACGATCGCGATCAAATCCTCGGGCTTCATCACGGGGACCGGCATCCGCGCGAACGACGAAAACTCGTCGACCATGCGGCCGATATCCTCGACGTGGCGAACGATCGTATCGGTGCAGATGCGGAAGGTATCGGGGTCCTTCTTGATCTCCTTGAGGTAGTTGCGGCGCAGCCGCTCCGCCGAAAGCTGGATCGGGGTCAGCGGGTTCTTGATCTCGTGCGCGATGCGCCGCGCGACATCGGCCCAGGCGGCCTTGCGCTGGGCCGACAGCAGTTCGGTGATATCATCAAAGGTCACGACGAAACCGCTGATCCCGTCTTCGTCTCGCTCGGCGGCGATGCGCACGAGCAGCGTGCGGGTGCTGCTGCCGCCGACAATCTGCAGCTGGGCCTGGGAGATACGGTCGGGCCGGCGCTGCGCCTCGTCGAGCAGCGGCGCCATATCGGGCGCGACATTCGCCAGGTGATCACCGACCGCTTTCTCCAGGTCGACGCCGATCAGCGTCGAGGCTGAGCGGTTGGGCAGGTGGACCCGGCCGTCGCGGTCGAGGCCGATGACGCCCGCGGTCACGCCGGTCAGCACCGCCTCGGTAAAGCGCCGCCGGTCATCGAGCTGCCGGTTTGCCGCGATGAGCTCTTGCTGCTGGCTTTGAATCTGATCGGTCATGCGATTGAAGGCGCGGCTCAACGAAGTCATCTCGTCGTCCTTGCGTCCCTCGGGTACGCGCACCGACAGATCGCCCGCGCCTATTCGCTCGGCCGCACCGACCAGGCGGCTGATCGGATCGGCAAGCTGGGCAGCGATGGCAATGCCGATCGACACGGCAGCGGCGAGGAACAGCATCGCCACCAGGATGAAGATCACCGAGAAGGTGATCTGCAATCCCGCCCGCTTGCCTTCGAGCTGTTCGTATTGCGCCGCCGCGAGCTCAGTCTCGTTGCGGTGCGCCAGCACCTTCGGTTCGAGAAAGCGGCCGACGTAAAGGTAGAGCCCGGGAAATCCGCCGAGGTAAACGAGGGCGCGAACGCGCTCTTCCTGGTCGTCGGTCATGACGACGACTTCGCCTTCCTTGGCGCGCTTCAGCGCGTCGTTGCCGACATCCTCGAAGCCGAGCGCGAAGGCGAGCCCGGTGCGCGCGACCATATGCCCCTTCTCGTCGAGCACCGCCGCCTCGGTCAGCCCGCGCATCGAGGCCTGGATGGTGAGCGCCTGCACCAGATCCTGCGGACTGATCACCATCGTCGCCGCATACTGATCGAGGCTGTTGGCCATGCTGAGCGCGTCGGCGCGGATCGCCTGCTGATGCTCCTTGACGTAGGCGTCGGCGACCGCAACCGATTCCGTAATCGCGGTGCGCACCTTGTCGCTGAACCAGCTCTCGATGCCGAAGCTGAAAAACAGGTATGAGAACACCGCGACAATGATCGTCGGCAGCACCGCGATCAGGCTGAACAGCACGACGAGCCTGACTTGCAGCCGCGAGCCGGCGAGACCCCGGCGGCGCTCCGCCCACATCTCGACAAAGCGCTTGGTCACCAACGCGCCAAGTGCGAGCAGCAGCACTAGGTCGAGGTTCAACAGGGCGAGCACGAAGCCGGGGTGCGGCCCGAAAGGCGGCGCGCCGGTCAGCGCCAGATAGGTTGCTATGCCCGAGGCCAGCGCCGCTGCCGCCAGCGCGACCGCGACCTTGCGTCGCAAACCGAAGCGGCCAGCCCAGGTACCTACCTGCTGCGCCACGCTCATTCCGCGTCCCCACCAGACATCGCAGCAAGCCTACCGGGTCCGAAGAACCAGTACAGAGCCGATTTGCGACGGAGCGCCTATTTTAGGCCGCGTACCACGGGGATGTCCAACTCGCGGATTTTCTTCCGCAGCGTGTTGCGATTAAGGCCGAGCACGTGCGCGGCCTTAATCTGATTGCCGCGCGTCGCGACCAGCGTGGCGACGATCAGCGGCCGTTCGACCTCGCGCAGGATGCGGTCGTAAAGTCCAGCTGCCGGCATCGCGCCCTTATGGGCGACGAAATACTCGTTGATATGTCGCTCGACGGCGCTGCCGAGGCCCTCGTCCGCCGCGGCCCCGCTTGCCGCCGGGAGCTCGGAGGGAGTCGCGGCCAGCTCGCTGTCGATGACGTCGACGCCGATAACTTCCTGCGAATAAAGCGCCGCCAGCCGCCGCACGAGGTTTTCCAGCTCACGCACATTGCCCGGCCAGCGATAGCGGCGCAGCCGCTCCATCGCCGCCTCGTCGAGCACCTTGGCCGGCAGCCCCTCCTTCGCCGCCTGGCCGGCGAAATGGCGCACCAGCGCCGGAATGTCGGCAGTGCGCTCGCGCAGCGGCGGAATGCGGATCGGCGCGACATTGAGCCGGTAAAACAGATCCTCGCGAAATGTGCCCTGGCGGATCAGCTGAGACAGGTCGCGATGGGTCGCGGCGATGATCCGGCTGTCGGCGCGAATCGGCGCGCGTCCGCCGACGGACGTATATTCGCCCTCCTGGAGCACGCGCAGGAGCCGGGTTTGCGCCTCGAACGGCATGTCGCCGATCTCGTCGAGGAACAGGGTGCCGCCCTTCGCTTGCTCGAAGCGCCCGGCGCTGCGCTGCGCCGCGCCGGTAAAGGACCCGCGCTCGTGGCCGAACAGTTCGCTCTCGATGAGCTCGCGCGGGATCGCCGCCATGTTGATCGCGACAAACGGCCCCGAGCGGCGCTTGCCGAAATCGTGCAGCGCGCGGGCGACGAGCTCCTTGCCCGTGCCGCTTTCGCCGGTGATCAGCACGCTGAGATCGGTGCCCATCAGCCGGGCGATCGAGCGGTAGATCTCCTGCATCGCCGACGAGCGGCCAATGAGCGGCAGCTGCTCGTCGTCAACCTCCTCCTCGTCGTCAGCCGTGCTGACCGGCGCGCTCAGCGCGCGCTCGACGACGCTGATTAGCTCGCGCAGGTCGAACGGTTTTGGCAGATATTCGAACGCCCCGCGCTCGGTCGCCTTTACCGCGGTCAGCAGCGTGTTCTGTGCGCTCATCACGATAACGCGCAGGTCAGGCCGCAGCTTCTTGATGCGCGGAATGAGGTCGAGCCCGTTCTCGTCGGGCATGATGACATCGGTGATGACGAGATCGCCCTCGCCGTCGGCGATCCAGCGCCAGAGGGTCGTGGCGTTGCCCGTCATGCGGACATCGTGACCGAGCCGGGCGAGGGCCTGGTTCAGCACCGTGCGGATCGCTCGGTCGTCGTCAGCTACCAGTATCGTTGCGCTCATCGCCAATACTGTCTTGTCGACTGTCGATCGGGGCCACGGGCAGGAGCACCCGGAACACGGTCCTGCGCGGCTGACTGTCGAACTCGATAATCCCGCCGTGGTCGCCGATCACTTTGGCAACCAGTGCAAGACCAAGGCCAGTTCCATTGCGCTTGGTCGTGACGAACGGATCGAAGAGGTGCGCCTTCAGCTCCTCGGGGATGCCGGCGCCGTTATCGCTGATCGAAACCAACAGCGGCACCTGCATCGACGCGCCGCCGCCGACCGGCGCCAGGCGGCGGCCATGGCGATAGGCGGTCGACAGGATGATCTCGCCACCCGCGGCCGGCGCCGCCTCGGCCGCATTCTTGACCAGATTCAGAAATACCTGGACGAGCAGGTCGCGATTGCCGTGCACCGGCGGCAGCGACGGATCGTATTCCTCGCCAAAGCGCAGATGCCGTGCGAAGCCCGATTGCGCGATGCGGCGCACCCGCTCCAGCACCTCGTGGATGTTGACCGCGTTGCGCGCCAGCGGCTGATGGTCGGAGAACGCCTCCATGCGGTCGACCAGAGCGACGATGCGGTCGGTCTCGTCGCAGATCAGTTGGGTCAATTGGCGGCCGGAATCGTCGGCGTCCTGCTCCAAAAGCTGGGCCGCGCCGCGGATACCCGAAAGCGGGTTCTTGACCTCGTGCGCCAGCATCGCCGCCATCGCGGTCATCGAGCGCGCTGCATCGCGATGCGCGAACTGGCGGTCCATCTGCTCGGCGATCGCCCGCTCGTGCAGCGACAGCACGAGAAGATCGGCCCCCTCCCCGGCCAGCGCGCCCTGGATCGTCACCGGCCGCGGCGGCAGACGCGGTCCTTCGAGCAGCACGTCGTATTCGGCGATCGAGCCGCCGTCGCGCCACACCGCCTCCACCAGCCCGAACAGCGGGCTGCTCGCCACGATGAAGTCGCTGAGATGCGCGCCGCGCAACGCGGGCGCGCCAATGCCGAGAAACTGCTCCGCCGCCGGGTTCACAAAGCGCACCGCGCCGCCGCGATCGAGCGCAATGATCGGGTCGGGCAGCGCGGCCAGCAGCATCGCGGGATCGAGACCCGGTTCGCTGACCGAAAGGCCCGCCATCGTCACGCGGCTTCGCGCTCGACAAGCGGCTCGTAGAAGCCGCGGATCAGCGCCCGGACCGCGGCGGGATTATTGCTCTGGTTGACCGCGGCGCGGAACTCGGCCGAGTCGGGAAGCCCCTTCGAATACCAGCCGATATGCTTGCGCGCGATCTTGACCCCAACATCGCAGCCATAATGGATGAGCATCGCGTCGTAATGCGCGGAGAGCGTCGCGTACTGGCTGGCGAGCGGCGGGTCGGGAATGCGCCGGCGACTCTTCAGCCACTCGATGACCTGAGCCACAAACCACGGCCGGCCATAGGCGCCGCGGCCGATCATGACGCCGTCCGCGCCGCTCTCATTGAGCGCCCGCTCGGCGTCGTCGAGGCTGTTGATGTCGCCGTTGGCGATGACGGGGATCGCGACCGCCGCTTTGACCTCGCGGATAAAGCGCCAATCGGCGTTGCCGGAAAACATCTGACAACGCGTGCGGCCATGCACCGTGATCATCCGGATGCCGCAGGATTCTGCGATCTTCGCCAGGTTCGGCGCGTTGCGGTTGCGGTCGTCCCAGCCGGTGCGCATCTTCAAGGTCACCGGCAGATCGACCGCCTTCACGGTTGCTTCGAGAATGCGCGCGGCGTGCAATTCGTCGCGCATCAGCGCCGAGCCGGCATGGCCGTTGACCACCTTCTTTACCGGACAGCCGAAATTGATGTCGATGATCGCCGCGCCGCGATCGGCGTTGAGCTTGGCCGCCTCCGCCATCACCGCGGGCTCGCAGCCGGCGAGCTGCACCGCCATCGGCTGCTCTTCCGCGCAGGTCTTGGCCATGGTCAGCGACTGGCGAGTCTCGCGGATCGCCGCCTGGCTCGCGATCATCTCCGAGACGACGAGCGCCGCCCCCCGCTCCTTCACCATGCGGCGGAACGGCAGGTCGGTGACCCCCGACATCGGCGCGAGGATAACAGGGTCGTGGAGCGTGACGGGGCCGATCGAAATGCTCATTGAATGACCAAATTCTACGCATGCCTATAATTTAGGCATGATCATACGGCAAATCGTGTTGCACTGCAACATAAGCGACACGCTGCGCGCATTGCGTGCTTTTTCGTCGCGCTGGTACTTTATCTCATGGGTTCAATTTACGCTCTCGTTCTCGCCGCCGGCCGCGGTACGCGGTTTGGCGGCATGCTGCCGAAGCAATATCTCGCGCTGGCCGGAACAACTGTGCTGCGCCACGCGGTCAGCGCCTTCACGGCGAACCCGCGCATTGCCGGAGTTCAAGTGACGATCCGACCGGAGGACCGCGAGGTCTATGACGCGGCGCTGGCCGGACTCGATCTGCTGGTGCCGGTGGCGGGCGGCGCGGAGCGGCAGGACTCCGTGCGGCTCGGGCTGGAGGCGCTGGCGCCGTTGAAGCCGGAGCGCGTGCTGATCCACGATGGCGCCCGACCCTTTCCCGAGCCAGCGATGATCGACCGGGTGCTCGACGCGCTGGACCGGGCGCCGGCGGCGATTCCCGGCCTGCCGCTCGGCGATACGATCAAGCGTGTCGCCGGCGGGGTCATCACCGACACGGTCGACCGTAACGGGTTGTGGCGAGTGCAGACCCCGCAGGGGTTTCATTTCGGCGCGATCCTGGCCGCGCACCACGCCGCCGCCGGCCAGGCGCTGACCGACGACGCGGCGGTCGCCGAAAAGGCCGGGATCGCGACGGCCATCGTCCTGGGAAGCGAGCAGAATTTGAAAGTGACAACGACTGAAGATTTGGTCGCGGCCGAGCGGCTGATCGCGGCGCGCCAGGGAGACATCCGGGTCGGACAAGGGCTCGACGTGCACCCGTTCGGGCCCGGCGACAGCCTGATGGTTTGCGGCGTCAAGATTGCGCACAGCGCTGGGGTGGTCGGCCATTCCGATGCCGATGTCGGGCTGCACGCGCTGACCGATGCGGTGCTCGGCGCGATCGGCGCCGGTGATATCGGCATGCATTTTCCGCCGAGCGACCCGCAATGGAGGGGCGCGAGCTCCGACCGCTTTCTCGCGCATGCGGTCGGGCTGGTGCGCGCGAAGGGCGGCAGCATCGCTTCGCTTGACGTGACGATTGTCTGCGAGCGGCCGCGCATCGGCCCGCACCGCGCGGTGATGATCGAGCGGGTCGCGGCGATCGCGGGGATTACGTCCGACCGGGTCAGCGTCAAAGCGACGACGACCGAGAAGCTCGGCTTCACCGGCCGCGGCGAAGGCCTCGCCGCACAGGCGGTCGCGACGGTGCGACTCCCCTTGTAATTCCGATGCTCACCGGCCCCTCACCCGTCCGGCGCTTCGCGCGGGCCACCCTCTCCCCGCTCGCGGGGCGAGGGGATTTGACTCGGACGCGCTCCCTCTCCCCATGGATGGGGAGAGGGTTAGGGTGAGGGGCAGCCCTAGTCTCCCACTATCGAACCCGGCGATGTTTATAGCGACGGGATGCGGCATCGGCCTGCTGCGACCGGCGCCAGGGAGCTGGGCATCGCTGGCAGCCCTGCCGTTCGGCTGGCTGATGATGATGGGGTTCGGGCCGGCGGGGCCCCTGGCCGCCGCAGCCGTGGCATTTGTCGCCGGCTGCTGGGCATCGGCGCGCGTTGCAAAGGCGAGCGGCGTGTTCGATCCGGGCTTCGTGGTCATCGATGAAATCGCCGCGCAGTGGCTGATACTCGCCGCGACGCCGCTCGACTGGCGCTTCTATCTCGCGGCCTTTCTGCTGTTTCGTCTGTTCGATATCTGGAAGCCGTTTCCCGCTGATTGGCTCGACCGCACGGTCAAAGGCGGGTTCGGCATCATGCTCGACGATGTCGCGGCGGCGATCTACGTTCTGATCCTGATCGCGATCGGCAGAGGAGCCATCGGTGTTTGACGCCGCGACGCTAGCGTTGGCGATGGACGTGCTGGCGGCGTGCCGCGTCAAGGGCTGGCGGATCGCGACGGCCGAAAGCTGCACCGGCGGGCTCATCGTCGCGGCGCTGACCGCGGTCGCCGACGCGTCCGACGTGGTCGAGCGCGGCTTTGTGGCCTATTCGAACCAGGCCAAGATGGAACTGCTTGGCGTGCCTGCCGCGATGTTCGCCGCTTCCGGTGCGGTCAGCGCCGAGGTCGCGCTGGCGATGGCGACGGGCGCGATC
This sequence comes from Allostellaceae bacterium, assembly GCA_035504235.1. Lineage (GTDB taxonomy): Bacteria > Pseudomonadota > Alphaproteobacteria > ATCC43930 > CGMCC-115725 > DATARH01. Next base: position 19,206 of record DATJSH010000023.1, read on the forward strand.
GGCCGCGCCGGCGTCGACCTTGCGGTCTCGGCAACCGGCATCGCCGGACCGGGCGGCGGCACCCGCGAGAAGCCGGTCGGCCTCGTCTATCTCGGTGTCGCGACGAAGACCGGCACCCGCAGCGAACGCCACGTCTTTTCCGGCAGTCGCAATGACATCCGCCGCGCGGCCGCGATCCGCGCGCTGGGGATGCTGAAGGAGGCGACCGGCTAGGCTGGCGCGCCGGCGCCGTCGCGCGCGGGGTTGCCGTAAAGCTGGCGGGCGCGGCCTTCGAAGGCGGCGACCATGCGCTTCACAGCCTCGCCGAACAGCACCTCGATGACTTTTTGCAACAGCCGCGACTTGAACTCGAAATCGACAAAGAAGTCGATGCGGCAACCGCCCGGCATCCGCTCAAAGCTCCAGTGGTTATTGAGGTAGCGGAACGGCCCCTCGGCGTAGGTGACGTCGATGCGGCCGGGCGGTTCGAGCTTGACGTTCGAGGTGAAGCGCTCGCGGAACAGCTTGAAGCCGATGACCAAGTCGGCGCTGATGAAATCCGCGCGGCGCTCGCGGATACGCGCCGCGACGCACCACGGCAGAAATTCGGGGTAACGCTCGATATCGGCGACGAGCGCATACATCTGCTCCGGCGTATAAGGGAGCACCCGATGTTCGGCATGAGTCGGCATCGCTAGGAGATCGCCGCCGTCCTGGCGGCCCGCAACCGCGCGAAATCGTCGCCGGCGTGGTAGGACGAGCGGGTCAAGGGCGAGGCGGACACCATGAGGAACCCTTTGCCAAGCGCCTGGCGGCGGTAAGTCTCGAACTCGTCCGGCGTCACGAAACGGTCGACCGCATGGTGCTTCGGGGTCGGCTGGAGATACTGGCCGATAGTGAGGAAATCGACCTGGGCGGCGCGCAGGTCGTCCATGACCTGCAGCACCTCGGGCTTGTCTTCGCCGAGGCCGACCATGATGCCGGATTTGGTGAACATCGCCGGGTCGATCCGCTTCACCTCGTCGAGCAGGCGCAGCGAGGCGAAATAGCGCGCGCCGGGCCGCACCTCGGCGTAAAGCCGCGGCACGGTTTCGAGATTGTGGTTGAGCACGTCAGGACGCGCGGCGATGACGGTCTCGATCGCGCCGTCCTTGCGCAGGAAATCGGGGACGAGGACTTCGATCGTGGCCTGCGGCGCGGCGGCGCGGATCGCCGCGATGGTGCGGGCGAAATGGCCAGCGCCGCCATCGTCGAGATCGTCGCGGTCGACCGAGGTCACGACGATGTGCTTGAGGGCGAGCTTGCCGACCGCCTCGCCGACACGCTCCGGCTCGTGCGGGTCGAGCAGATCGGGGCGCCCAGTCGCGACATTGCAAAAGGTGCAGGCGCGGGTGCAGACGGCGCCCAAAATCATCACCGTCGCGTGACGATCCTTCCAGCACTCGCCGATATTGGGGCAGGCCGCCTCTTCGCAGACAGTGTGCAGCTGGTGTTCGCGGATGAGCCGGCGGGTCGCGTGGTATTCCGGCGAGACCGGCGCCTTGACCCGGATCCAGGGCGGTTTGCGCGGGCTCGGATTGTCGGGTAGCGCGGCTTTTTCGGGGTGACGCAGCACCACGTCAGCCGTCATTGCGAGGAGCCCTCAGGCGACGAAGCAATCTCGGCCGAGTGTGCAGTTTCATCGAGATGGCTTCGCTGCGCGCGCAATGACGAGGAGAAGCTATATGTGGAGGGCGCGGCCGTAAGCATCAAGCACGGCTTCGTGCATCGCCTCCGAGATCGTCGGATGCGGGAAGATCGTGCGCATCAGCTCGGCCTGCGTCGTCTCCAGCGTCTTGGCGATCGCGTAGCCCTGGATCAGCTCGGTAACCTCGGCGCCGCACATATGCGCGCCCAATAGCTCGCCGGTGCGCGCGTCGAACACGGTCTTGATCATTCCTTCGGGCTCGCCGAGGGCGATCGCCTTGCCGTTGCCGATGAACGGGAAGTGCCCGACTTTGACCTCGAAGCCCTTGTCGCGCGCCGCCTTCTCGGTTAGGCCGACGCTCGCGACCTGCGGCCGGCAATAGGTGCAGCCGGGGATGTTGGTGATGTCGAGCGGGTGGACGCCGTTGAACCCGGCGATCTTCTCGACGCAGACGACGCCCTCATGCATCGCCTTGTGCGCAAGCCAAGGCGGGCCGACCAGGTCGCCGATCGCGTAGACCCCCGGCTCGCCGGTACGCAGCCATTCGTCGACGACGACATGCGTGCGGTCGACCTTGACCCCGGTGCCTTCGAGGCCGATCCCCTCGACATTGCCGACAATGCCGACCGCGGAGATCACGCGGTCGACCGTGAGGTTGGTCGTTTTGCCGCCGGCTTCGAGCTGGGCGCTGACGTTGTCCCTGCCCTTCTTGAGCGACTTCACCGTCGCGCCGGTATGGAGCTTGATCCCCTGCTTCTCAAAAGCCTTGTGGGCGAAGGCGGAAATCTCCTCGTCCTCGACCGGGAGGATGCGCGGCAGCACCTCGACGACGGTCACCTCGGCGCCCATGTCGCGGTAGAAGCTGGCGAACTCGATGCCGATCGCGCCCGAGCCGACCACCAAGAGCGATTTCGGGATCGCCTCCGGGATCATCGCTTCCTTGTAGGTCCAGACGAGCTTGCCGTCGGGTTCGAGGCCCGGCAGCGAGCGGGCGCGGGCGCCGGTCGCGAGAATGATGTGCTTGGCCTCGAGATCGGCGATTTGTTTGCCGTCCTTGGTGACGGCGACCCTGCCCTTGCCGGCGAGCTTCCCCTCGCCCATCACGACCGTGACCTTGTTCTTGCGCATCAGAAAGCCGACGCCGTTCGACAGTTGCTTGGCGACGGCGCGCGAGCGGGCGACGACCTTTTTCGCGTCAAAGCCGATGTCTGTCGCGACCAGGCCGAAATCGCCGGCGTGGCGCATCAGGTGCATGATTTCGGCGGTGCGCAGCAGCGCCTTGGTCGGAATGCAGCCCCAGTTGAGACAAATGCCGCCCAAATGCTCGCGCTCGACCAGGCAGGTTTTCATACCGAGCTGCGCGGCGCGGATCGCGGCGACATAGCCGCCCGGCCCGCCGCCGAGGATGACGAGGTCGTAAGCGTCAGGCATGGCTGTTTTCTGTCATTGCGAGGAGCCCAGAGGGCGACGCGGCAATCTCGCTCCGTAAAGGGCCGAGGCGGCGCGAGATTGCTTCGCTACGCTCGCAATGACGCTGGTTGCTCACAGCAGCATCCGCATCGGTTCGTCGATCAGACGCTTGAAGGCTTGCAGGAACTGCGCGGCGACAGCGCCATCGACCGCGCGGTGGTCGCAGGAGATCGTGCAGCTCATCACCGTCGCGATCGCGAGCGCGCCGTTTTTGACGACGGGGCGCGGCGCGCCGGCGCCAACCGCGAGGATGCCGCCATGCGGCGGGTTGATCACCGCGGCGAATTCCTTGATCCCGAACATGCCGAGATTGGAGATCGAGAAGGTGCCGCCCTGGAACTCTTCGAGCTTCAATTTGCCGGTGCGAGCGCGGGCGGCGAGGTCCTTGGTTTCGGCGGCGATCTGTCCCAGGCCTTTGAGGTCGGCGCCGCGGATGATCGGGGTGATGAGTCCGTCCTCGAGCGCGACCGCCATCGCGATGTCGGCGCGCCCCCAGAGGATGATCGCGTCATCGCTCCACGAGGCATTGGCCGCCGGCACCTGGCGCAGCGCCAGCCCCGCGGCGCGGATCACGAAATCATTGACGGAGACGTTGAGGTTGGGGTCGCCGTCGTTGAGCACCTTGCGGATGCGCAACAGCTCGTCGATCTCGCAATCGATGGTCTCGTAGAAATGCGGGACGTTCTGTTTCGATTCGGTGAGCCGCCGGGCGATGACGCGCCGCATCTGGCTGTGCGGCTTTTGCGTGAAAGGCGGGTCGCCGGTGACCGGGGCGAACGGCTGCGGCGCGGGTTGCGGGGCACGCGCGGCCGGGGCCTGCTGCGGCAGCGGCGCGCGGGCCTGAGGCTGGGGGGGCGCGACACCGGCGGCCTTCGATCCCGCGAGCGCGGCGTCGATGTCGGCCTTGACGATACGGCCTTGCGGGCCGGAGCCGGTGATCGTCGCGAGGTCGAGCTTGGCAAGCTCGGCCATCTTGCGCGCCAGCGGGCTGGCGAAGATACGCGCACCCTCACCCGCCGCTTCGCGTCTTCCCTCCCCCGCTGGCGGGAGAGGGTTAGGGTGGGGGCTCGGCGCCGCGGGAGCCTCAGTCGGCGCAGCTTTTGGCTCAGCGGCGCCGTTGCCCACTTTCGCCGGAGCGGCGACATCGCCGATCGCCGAAGCGTCCTCGCCCTCTTCGAGCAGCACGGCGATCGGTTCGTTGACCTTGATGCCCTGGGTCCCCTCGGGGACGATGATCTTGCCGAGCCGGCCCTCATCGACCGCCTCGTATTCCATCGTCGCCTTGTCGGTCTCGATTTCGGCGATCACGTCGCCGGAATGAACCTCGTCGCCTTCCTTCTTGAGCCAGCGCGCGACCGCACCTTCGGTCATCGTCGGCGACAGCGCCGGCATGAGGATCTGGATCGGCATCAGCGGCCCCGGTTACCGGTACGCCACTTCGCGCGCCGCGGCGACGATGTCCTCGACCTGTGGTGTGGCCAGGCGTTCGAGATTGGCGGCGTAGGGCAGCGGCACGTCCTTGCCGGCGACGCGCTTCACCGGCGCGTCGAGCCAGTCAAAGCATTCCTCCATCATCACCGCGGCAAGCTCGGCGCCGATCCCGGCGAACGGCCAACCCTCCTCGACCGCGACGAGACGGTTGGTCTTCTTGACCGAGGTGGCGACGGTCGCGGCATCGAACGGACGCAGCGAGCGCAGGTCGATCACCTCGGCGGAGATGCCGTCTTTCGCGAGCGCCTCGGCCGCCTCCAGCGCCAGCTTCACCATGCGCGAGAAGGCGGTGATCGTGACCCGATCGCCCTCTCGCGCCACCCTCGCCTGGCCGATGGGCACGATGAATTCGGGGTCGGTCGGCACCTCGAAGCTCTCGCCGTAAACGAGTTCGTGCTCGAGGAAGACGACCGGGTTTGGATCGCGGATCGCCGCCTTCAAGAGCCCCTTGTGGTCGGCGCCGGTATAGGGCGCGACGACCTTGAGGCCGGGGCAATGCGCGTACCAGCTGGCATAGCATTGCGAATGCTGCGCGGCGACGCGTGAGGCGATGCCGTTGGGGCCGCGAAAGACGATCGGGCACGCCATCTGCCCGCCCGACATGTAGCGCGTCTTGGCGGCGGAATTGATGATCTGGTCGATCGCCTGCATCGCGAAATTGAAGGTCATGAACTCGACGATCGGCCGCAGGCCGGCAAAGCTCGCGCCGATCCCGACGCCGGCGAAGCCCTGCTCGGTGATCGGCGTGTCGAGGATGCGGCGCGGGCCGAACTCCTTCAACAGGCCCTGGCTGACCTTGTAGGCGCCGTCATACTCGGCGACCTCTTCGCCCATCAGGAAGACGGTCTCGTCGCGCCGCATCTCTTCCGCGATCGCGTCGCGCAGCGCCTCGCGCACGGTGATCATCGCGGTCGCGCCGTTGTATTCGGGCGCGCCGGAGGGCGCGGGAGCCGGAGGCGCCGACGGCGGCGGCGCATGGTCGCGCGCCATCGGCGACGGCGCCGGCTCGGGGTGCGGCGCCGATGGACCTTGGGGCGCCCGCACTTCCGGCGCGAGCGCGGTTCGGGCGGTAGAGACATCCTCGCCATTGGCGGCGATGACCGCGATCGGCGTATTGACCGCGACGTGCTCGGTGCCTTCGGGAACGACGATCCTGGCGAGGATGCCCTCGTCGATGGCCTCGACCTCCATCGTCGCCTTGTCGGTCTCGATCTCGGCGATGGCGTCGCCCGGCGCGACATGGTCGCCTTCGGCCTTGAGCCAGCGGGCGATCTTGCCTTCGGTCATGGTCGGCGATAGCGCCGGCATCAGGACGTCGGTGCTCATAGGGGAAGCCGCTTCTCAGGCATCGGCCAGCACGTCCGTCCACAATTCGCTCGGATCCGGCTCCGGGCAATCCTGGGCGAATTGCGCCGCTTCGGCGACGGTCTGGCGCACCTTGGCTTCGATCTCCTTGATCTCGCTCTCGGTGGCCATGTGCTCACCCAAGAGGCGCTGGCGGAGGTGGTCGATCGGGTCGTGCTCCGAGCGCATCTTGTCGACTTCTTCCTTGGTGCGGTACTTCGCCGGGTCCGACATCGAGTGGCCGCGATAACGGTAGGTCAGCATTTCGAGGATGATCGGGCCCTGGCCGGAGCGCGCCTGCTCGGTCGCGCTTTGCGCCGCCTCGTAGACCGCGGCGACATCCATGCCGTCAACCTGCTCGCCTGGGATACCGTAGGCGATGCCGCGATGGAACAGGTCGGTGCGCGCCGAGGCGCGGCTGATCGAGGTGCCCATGCCGTAACGGTTGTTCTCGATCACATAAACAATCGGCAGCTTCCACAGCGAGGCCATGTTGAAGCTCTCGGCGACCTGGCCCTGGTTGATCGCGCCATCGCCGAAATAGCAGACCGAGATAAAGCCGTCGTTGCGGTAGCGGTGCGCGAACGCAAGCCCGGTACCGATCGGCACCGAGGCGCCGACGATGCCGTGGCCGCCGAAGAAATTCTTTTCGCGGCTGAACATGTGCATCGAGCCGCCCTTGCCGTGTGAATAGCCGCCGCGCCGGCCGGTCAGCTCGGCCATCACGCCTTTCGGGTCCATGCCGCAGGCGAGCATATGGCCGTGATCGCGATAGGTGGTGACGGTGGTGTCGCCCTCCTTCAGCGTCGCCTGCATGCCGACGACGACCGCTTCCTGGCCGATATAGAGATGGCAGAACCCGCCGATCAGCCGCATTCCGTACATCTGGCCGGCCCGCTCCTCGAAGCGGCGGATCAGCAACATATCCTCAAAGAAGTGCTTGAATGTCGCCGCAGCGACAGGAGGCTCCGCGAGCTTGACCGACGTGGCCGACCGCTTCGATGGCATAAAGGCATTCCTCCGGACCGCGCGCTAAACATGCTGACAAACGGCGCGGTTTGCAACCTGCCGAGCGTCAAATCAGGGCGGCAAAAACTGTCGCGCCAGCGATCGGCGAGCTGCCGTGCAAATGGCTAATCGTTCAAGATCACTCCCCCTCGTCGCCTTCCCGGCTTGACCCGAGGGGTCACGCCTTCGTGCGCAGACATCTCTTGAGAAGATGCCCACGGGACAAGCCCATGGGCTGAAGGCCCACGGATCAAGTCCGGCCACGGGAAAGGAAGACTGCGTGATCGGCTAGTTTGACGAGCTCGGCTGCATCAGGATGACCTCGCCGGGCGACACGAGGTCGAGCTGCTGACGGATTTGCTGATCAAGCAAATCCGGATCGACGTGATTGGGGTTGAGCCCGTCGACCTTGTGCTCCAGCGCGTCCCGCTCGGCCGCGACGGTGGCGAGCTGGTCGCTGGCGACGTGCAGCTGCTGGTTGATATCGCGCCAGGCGCGCAGGCCCCGATCGCCCTCGATCGTGTGGTAGACAAAATACGAGGTGAGCGCCAGGCCCAAAAGCGGACCGACGAGAAAGCGCGCCCGGCGCCGCATCTCGTGCAGCACGATCATCGCGCAAGAGAATCACGCGCGAGTTCTCGCGTCAACGACGCCAAATGTCCGCAAAGTATTTGGCTGTGCAAAAGATTAGCGTCGATACGCCATGCGGCCCGCGTAACGCCCGGCGGCACCGAGGCTTTCCTCGATGCGGATGAGCTGGTTGTACTTGGCGAGCCGGTCGGACCGCGACAGCGACCCCGTCTTGATCTGCCCGCAATTGGTCGCGACCGCGAGATCGGCGATCGTCGTGTCCTCGGTTTCGCCCGAACGGTGCGACATCACGGCGCCGTAGCCGGCATAACGCGCGGTGGTCACCGCCTCCAAGGTTTCGGTCAAGGTGCCGATCTGATTTACTTTGACTAACAAAGCATTAGCGATGTTTTTCTCAATTCCCTCGCGAAGCCGTGCGGGGTTGGTAACAAAGAGATCGTCGCCGACGAGCTGCACCTTCGCGCCCAGTTCGCGGGTCAGATGCGCCCAACCCTCCCAGTCGTCCTCGGCCATGCCGTCCTCGATCGAGACGATCGGATAACGCGCGCAAAGATCGGCGTAATAGGCGACCATGCCCGCCGAATCGAGGACCCTGCTCTCACCCTTGAGGTTGTATTTGCCCTTCTCGAAAAACTCGGTTGAAGCCGGATCGAGCGCCAGCACGACATCGTCGCCGGGCTTGTAGCCGGCAGCCTCGATCGCCTGCATGACGAATCCGAGCGCCGCGTCGGCAGAGGCGAGGTTTGGCGCGAATCCTCCCTCGTCACCAACATTGGTGTTCAGCCCGGCATCGTGCAGCTTGCGGCGCAGCGCGTGGAAGATTTCCGAGCCGGCGCGGATCGCGTCGGCCATCGTACCGGCGCCAACGGGCACGATCATGAATTCCTGGATGTCGATCGGATTGTCGGCGTGCACCCCGCCATTGACGATGTTCATCATCGGTGCCGGCAGGATGTGCGCGTAAGCGCCGCCGACGTAGCGATAAAGCGGCTGGCCGATATCGTCGGCCGAGGCCTTGGCGCAAGCGAGGCTGACCCCGAGCACCGCATTGGCGCCGAGCCGCGACTTATTGGGCGTGCCGTCGAGATCGATCAGGGTGCGGTCGACATGCATCTGATCCGCTGCGTCGAAGCCCGAGAGCGTATCGAAAATCTCGCCATTGACCGCCTCGACCGCCTGCCGCACGCCGCGGCCGTGGTAGCGCGGCCCGCCGTCGCGCTTCTCGACCGCCTCATGCGCCCCGGTCGACGCGCCTGACGGCACCGCCGCGCGGCCGATCACGCCGCTGTCGAGCGTCACCTCGACCTCGACCGTCGGATTGCCGCGGCTGTCGAGGATCTCGCGGGCATGGATATCGGCGATGGCGGTCATGAGTTCTCCTGTCATCCCGGCAAAAGCCCGGTACCCACTTATCCGCTCCTCGGGCTGTTGAAAAGTGGGTCCCGGGCTTTTCCGGGACGACACTCAAAGGGGCAACGGCCCGGCCTTGGCGATGCGGTCGAGCGCGACAAGGGTTTCGATGAGCGCCGGCAACTCCTTCAGCGGCAGCATCGTCGAGGCCTCGGCGGTGCCGGAATTGTCCGGGTCTTGGTGGGTCTCGAGGAACATCGCCGCGACCCCGACCGCGGCGGCGGCGCGGGCGAGGACGGGGCCGAACGCGCGGTCGCCGCCCGAGCGGTCGCCCATGCCGCCCGGGGTCGCCACGGCATGGGTCGCGTCCATCACCACCGGATAGCCGGTCTGCGCCATGATCGGCAGCGCGCGCATGTCGACGACCAGCGTGTTGTAGCCGAAGCTGGCGCCGCGCTCGCACAGCATGATCCGCTCGTTGCCGGTCGAGGCGATCTTGCCGGCGGCGTTCTTCATGTCCCAGGGCGCGGCGAACTGGCCCTTCTTGATGTTGATCGCCCGACCGGTGGCGCCCGCGGCGAGCAGCAGGTCGGTCTGACGGAACAGGAACGCGGGTATTTGCAGGACATCGACAACCTCCGCCACGGGCGTGCATTGCTCCGGCGCGTGGATGTCGGTCAGTACGGGCAGCCCGGTCGTCTCGCGGATTTCGGCGAAGATCGGCAGGCTCGCGACAAGCCCCAAGCCGCGCTCGCCGCCGACCGAGGTGCGGTTCGCCTTGTCGAACGACGACTTGTAAATGAGCGCGACGCCGAGCTTTTTGGCTGTTTCGGCGAGCGCGGCGGCTGTTTCCAGCGCATGGGCGCGCGATTCCAGCGTGTTCGGTCCGACGATAAAGACCATGGGTCGGTCATTGCCAATGGTGATGTTGCCGATGGTGATGTGACGCGGCTGTACCATGATGCGCCGTCCTCCGATCGTCATCCCGCGAAAGCGGGAATCTAGGCGATCGCTCCGTCGCCTGCCCTGGGTCCCCGCCTTCGCGGGGGCGAGGAAAACTTGCGGCGAGATTGCTTCGCTGTCCTCGCAATGACAACTGGGTCAGACCAGTCGGGACTGATCCAAGGCTGCCTTGACGAACGATTTGAACAGCGGGTGCGGATCGAACGGCCGGGATTTGAGCTCGGGGTGGAATTGCACGCCGATAAACCACGGGTGGTCGGGAATCTCGACGATCTCCGGTAAGAGGCCGTCGGGCGACATGCCCGAAAAGCGCAATCCCGCCGCCTCGAGCGTATCCTTGTAGGCGCTGTTGACCTCGTAGCGGTGGCGGTGCCGCTCGCTGATCCGCTCGGCGCCGTAGATTTCCGCGACCCGGCTGTCGGAGTTGAGCACTGCCTCGTAGGCGCCCAATCGCATCGTCCCGCCGAGGTCGCCGTTGGCGGTGCGCGTCTCCATCTCGTTGCCGCGCGCCCATTCGGTCATCAGCCCGATTACCGGATGCTCGCTGGGGCCAAACTCGGTCGAGCCGGCGGTCGCCAGATTGGCGAGATGGCGCGCGGCCTCGATCACCGCCATCTGCATCCCGAAGCAGATGCCGAAATAGGGCACCGAACGCTCGCGCGCGAAGCGCGCCGCCTCGATCTTGCCTTCGGTGCCGCGCTCGCCAAAGCCGCCCGGTACGAGAATGCCGTGGACGCCCTCCAGTTGCCGCACCGCCTCCGCTTCGGCCTCGAACACCTCGGAGTCGATCCAGTCGATTTTGACCCGCACATTATTGGCGATGCCGCCATGCGCCATCGCCTCGGCCAGCGATTTGTAGCTGTCGGGCAGGTGCGTGTACTTGCCGACGATGGCGATCGACACCTGCCCTTCGGGCTTGCGGATGCCGTTGACGATATTGTGCCACCGGGTGAGGTCCGGCTCTGGCGCGGCAAGGCCGAAATGGTCGCAGACCTCGCGGTCGAAGCCCTCCGCATGGTAAGCCGCCGGCACGGCGTAGATCGTGTCGACATCGAGCGCCGGGATCACCCGCGACTCGCGTAAATTGCAGAACAACGCAATCTTTTTGCGGGCGCCTTCGGGGATCGGCCGGTCGCAACGGCACAACAGAATGTCGGGCTGAATCCCGACGCCGAGCAATTCCTTGGCCGAATGCTGGGTCGGCTTGGTCTTGAGCTCGCCGGCCGAATTGATCCAGGGCACCAGGGTCAAGTGCACAAAGCATACCCGCTCGCGGCCCAACTCGTTGCCGAGCTGACGGATCGCCTCGAGGAACGGCAGGCTTTCGATGTCGCCGACCGTGCCGCCGATCTCGCACAGGACGAAATCCTCATCCGAGAGGTCCGCTTCGATGAATTCCTTGATCGCGTCGGTGACGTGCGGGATGACCTGTACCGTCGCGCCGAGATACTCGCCGCGCCGCTCGCGGCCAATCACGGTCGAGTAGATGCGCCCGGTGGTGACGCTGTCGCTTTTGCGCGCGGCGACGCCGACATAGCGCTCGTAATGGCCGAGATCGAGATCGGTCTCGGCGCCGTCATCGGTGACGAAAACCTCGCCGTGCTGATACGGGCTCATCGTCCCCGGATCGACGTTGAGGTAGGGGTCGAGCTTGCGCAGCCGAACCTTGAACCCGCGCGCCTGCATCAGTGCGCCTAGCGACGCCGCGCTAATGCCCTTGCCAAGTGAGGAGACCACGCCGCCGGTGATAAAGATGAACCGCGTCATGGACCTTCACTGTATACGAAGCCGCCGGCCTGTCACACGGGAAACGCGCGACCGAGCCATGCCGAAAACAAACGCAGGCAAAATCATAAAGTTATTGGCGAGTGCGGCGTTCATCTTTGGCGGTGAATCGCCATCGCTTGGGCACGATATCCGCCGGTAGCGGACATTGGTTTCCCGCGAAACCCGCGCGGGACCTAAGATTCGTCCGATTCGCCGGCTACTTCGCGAGCGGCGCGCTCGGCCCCGGCGGCGTCGCGGGGGCAACCGGAGTCGCGGGAGCAGCCGGAGTCGCGGGAGCGGCCGGCACGCTCGGCACCTCCTGCGTCGATGGCGCCGGTCCCTGGTCAAGCAGCGAGCGTGAGGCGCTGTTGGTGTGCTGGCTCAGCACCACGAGCAGCACGCTCGTCGTGAAGAACGCGACGGCGAGGATGGCGGTCGTGCGGGTCAAGAGGTTCGCGGTCGAACGGCCGGTCATGAAACCGGACATGCCACCGCCGCCGCCGATGCTGCCCAGCGCCCCGCCCTCGCTCTTCTGCAGCAGGATGACGCCGACCAGCGCTATCGCGATCGCGACGTGAATGACGAACAACAGAACGATCATGGCGCGTCTTTTAGGGGTTTCGGTTCTGTCTGGAAAGCTTGGTTCTGTCTGAAAAGCGATATCCACTTCGCTTGTCATTCCGGCTCTTCGCTTCGCCGCGGCCGGAATGACAAGGTTTTACGGGCAGGCCTCGGCGATGGCCCAGAAATCGTCGGCCTTGAGGCTCGCGCCGCCGATAAGCCCGCCATCGACATCGGCAAGCGACAATATCTCGCGGGCATTCCCCGGGTTCATCGAGCCGCCGTAAAGGATGCGCGTATCGTCCGGAGCCTTGCCGCGGATCATTGCATGCATCGCCGCGATGTCGGCGAGGGTCGGGGTGAGGCCGGTGCCGATCGCCCAGACCGGCTCATAGGCGACGACGAGCTTGTCCGCTGTCGCGCCGTCGGGCAACGAGCCGGCAAGCTGCGTCGAGACAACGGCGACTTCCCGCCCTGCCTCACGCTCGGCTCGGGTCTCACCGACGCAGAGGATCGCGACGAGCCCGGCGCGCCAGGCAGCCGCCACCTTGCCCTTGACGGCGGCATCGGTCTCGCCGCAATGGGCGCGGCGTTCGGAATGGCCGACGATCACATAGGCGCAGCCGGCGTCCTTCAGCATCTCGGCGCTAACATCGCCGGTACAAGCACCCCTTTCGAGCGCGTGGCAATTCTGCCCGCCGAGCGCGACGCCGCTGCCGGCGAGCGCCTCGCCGACGGCGGCGATGATCGTCGCCGGCGGGCAGACCAAAAGATCGCCGCGGGGCTTGCCCGTTTTCGCTTTCCCTGCCACGGCGCTCGCCAGCGCGACGCCATCGGCGCGCAGCCCGTTCATCTTCCAATTGCCGGCGATGAGCTTTCTTCCTCGCGCCATGTCGTCTCCAACGGGCCGCGACCGCCGCGCAGTTGCGGCGCGGCAGGCCGGTCTCTATCATCCACGGCCACGATCACACCGGCACGCGAACGGGTCAATCGAGACAGCGCCGCCGGCCAGCCAGGCGCCATTGGGCACAGCGAAACGGTCGAAAAAACATGTTGCAAGCGATCCGCACACGAGCGGGCGGCATTATCGTCAAGGTGCTGTTCGGATTGTTGATTGTGTCCTTCGGCTTCTGGGGCATCTATACCAAGTCGCCATTCTTTCAGGATAATTCACCTAATGCCGTCGTCGCGACGGTCGGCGACCAGGACATTGACGGCAACGCGGTGCAAGCTGCGCTGCAGCCGACGCTCGAACAGCTGCGCTCGCAACTCGGCGGCCAGCTCGACCCGGCGACAATCAAGAAGCTCGGCGTCGTCGACGCCGTGGTCGGCCAGCTGGTCGATCGCGACCTCCTGGGCCAAGAGGCCGAGCATCTGCGCCTCGATCTGTCGGACGACGTGATCCGCAACGCGATCATGTCGAACCCGGCCTTTATCGGCGCCGACGGCAAGTTCAGCCGCGACCAGCTCAACCAGGTGCTCGCCGCCAACCGGATGACCGAGGATCAGCTGATCGCCCGGTTGCGCCAAGACATCCCGCGCGGCGATCTCTTGCAGGCGATGACCGCCGGGGTCGTCGTGCCTCGCCCGGTGATCGACGCGATCTATCGCTTCCGCGCCGAGACCCGGGTCGCCGATGTGGTCAGCATCCCATTGAGCGCCGCCGGCGCCATCCCCGCGCCGACCGATGACCAGCTGACCAAGTTCTACCAAGACAATCCGGACATGTTCCGCGCCGAGGAATATCGCGGGTTCACCATGGCCAGCCTCAGCGTCGGCGACCTCACGGGCGATATCAAGATCGATCCCGACAAGCTCAAGACAGCCTATGACGACCGCAAGGACGAATTCCAGCTTCCCGAAGAACGGGACGTCCAGCAAATCCTCGCGCCCAGCGAAGACAAGGCGAAGGCGGTCGAGACGGCGCTTGCCGGCGGCGAGGATTTCCAGAAGGCGGCGACCGGGATCGCCGGCCAGGACCCCTCGACGATCGATCTCGGCCTCGTGAAGCCCGACGATCTGCCCAAGGAACTCGCCGACCAGGCCTTCTCGCTGCCGGTCGACAAGCCAAGTGAGCCGATCAAGACCGAGCTTGGCTGGCACATCCTGCGCGTCACCAAAATCCAGCCGCCGCAAAACCTGAGCTTCGACCAGGCGAAGGACCAGCTGGAGAAGGAGCTGGTCGCCGAAGGTGCCGCCGACAGGCTCGACCACATCGCCAACGAAGCCGACGACGCACTGGCCGGAGGCGCGGCTCTCGCCGATGTCGCCAAGAAATACGGGCTCAAGCTGACAACGGTTGCCGAGACCGACGCCGGCGGGCGGGACGCCAGCGGCAAGCTAATCCAGCTACCGGTCGACATGAAGTCGGTGCTGAAAACCGTCTTCAGCACCGAGATCAACGACACCAGCCGGGTCGAGGCGATCGAGGATAACGCGATCTTCGCGGTGCATGTCGACAAGGTCGTGCCGCCGGCGGTGAAACCGCTCGCCGACGTCAAAACCCAGGCGATCACCGCCTGGCAGGCTCAGCAGCAGCAGGACGCGGTCAAGAAGGAAGCGAGCGATCTCGCCGACGCGGTCAAAAATGGCACGCCGCTCGCCCAGGCTGCGTCAGCCAAGGGACTCAAGGTCACCACCTCGCCGGCGCTGAACCGCCAAGCGAGCGGCGCGATTCCCATGCCGAGAGCGATGATCGCCAAGCTGTTCTCGGCCAAGGTCGGCGATACGATCACCGGCAGCGACAATGGCAGCGCCTATGTCGCGCAGCTGAAGTCGATCGACATCCCGCAATCGACCCCGGACGACCAGGTCAAGGCGCTGACCGCGGAAATCGGCAACTCGGCGCGCTATGACGTCGCCAGCGAGTTCACCGATTCGCTCAAGAAGCGCTACCCAGTGACGATCCACCACGACGTGATCGACAAGCTGTTCTGAGCGCGTTCGGCCCGCCGGCCGACCGACGGTGCCGGCCCTCTCGCGCCGAAAGCTGCCGCGAAGCAGCGCAGTGGATCAGCCGCACAGCGTCGAGAGCATCGCCGCGATGATCGGCATGCCGACCGTATCGGGCGAGGTCATCACCGACTCCGGATGGAACTGGACCGCGGCGATCGGCAACGTCTTGTGCTCGATCGCCATGATGACCCCGTCCGCGGTCTCGGCGGCGACCGTCAGCTCCGCCGGCAGCGCGGTCTTGCGGGCATAAAGCGAGTGGTAGCGGCCGACGGTGAATTCCGCCGGCAGCCCGCCGAAGAGCCGGTTGCCCGAGGCGCGGATGACCGACGGCTTGCCGTGCATCGGCACATCGAGCACATCGAGCGCGCCGCCAAAATACTCGACGATGCCTTGCAGCCCGAGACAGACGCCAAAGGCCGGGATACCGCGCTTCAGGATGAGGTCGAGCGTCTCGCGCATCGCGAAATCGTCGGGGCGCCCCGGCCCCGGCGAAAGCAGTACCAGATCGGGCGGCGGGCCTTCGGCCAGCTCGGCGCGGGCGAAATCGTGACGCAAGGTCACGCATTCCGCGCCGGTCTGGCGGACATAGCCGGCGAGCGTGTGAACGAACGAATCCTCGTGATCGACCAGCAATACCCGGCGGCCCGCGCCGGTTTGCGGCGTCGCGGCCGCCGCCGGCTGCGGCGGTGCGCGGTTGCCGGCGATCGCCGCGAACAGCGCCGATGCCTTCAGCCGGCATTCCTCGTCCTCGGCTTGCGGTTCGCTGTCGAACAGCAGGGTCGCGCCGGCGCGCACCTCGCCGATCCCGTCCTGCATGCGGATCGTGCGCAAGGTCAGGCCAGTATTCATGTTGCCGTCGAAGGTCAGCCGGCCGATCGCGCCGCCGTACCAGCGCCGCGCCGAGCGCTCCTCCTCCTCGATAAAGCGGATCGCCCAGAGCTTGGGAGCGCCGGTGACGGTGACCGCCCAGGCATGGCTGAGAAACCCGTCAAGCGCGTCGAACTCGGGGCGCAGCACGCCTTCGACATGGTCGACCGTGTGGATGAGCCGCGAATATATCTCGATCTGGCGGCGGCCGATGACCTTGACCGAGCCGGCGACGCAGACCCGCGACTTGTCGTTGCGGTCGACATCGGTGCACATGGTCAATTCGCTCTCGTCCTTTTTGGAGTTGAGCAGTTCGCGGATGCGGTCGGCGTCTTCGAGCGGGTCGGCGCCGCGGCGGATCGTGCCGCTGATCGGACAGGTCTCGATCCGGCGGCCCTCGACCCGGACGTACATTTCGGGCGAGGCGGAGACGAGGAATTCGCCGTCGCCGAGATTGATGATCGCGCCATAAGGCGCCGGGTTGGCCTTTTTCAGCCGCTCGAAGACGACGCTTGGCCTGTCCGGGCACGGCCGGGTCATCAGCTGCCCGGGGACCACCTCGAAGAGATCGCCGCGCTTGAAGGCAAGCTTCGCCTTTTCGACCAGCGCCGGGTACTCGCCGGGCGCGTGGTCGCATTCGGGCGGCAGGGTGGCCGGAGCGAGGTCGGGGCGGTAGCGCGCCTCCGGCGTCGCCCGCGGCAACCCTGCGGTCGAGCGCCCGCCGGCAGCGAAGTCGTAGCGGTAATGCGCCGAATACTGGCGCATGTGATCGACGATGAGGATCTCGTCGGGCAGATAGAGCACGAGGTCGCGCTGGTCGGCTGGGCGCGGCAAGCGCAATTTCATCGGCTCGAATTGAAAGACGAGGTCGTAGCCGAACGCGCCGTAGAAGCCGAGATGCTCGTCCTCGGCGCTTTTGAACAGCGCGATCAGCGCGCGCAACACCGAGAAGACGCTCGGCTGACGACTGCGCTGCTCTTCCGGGAAGCGCGTCGTCGAAGCGCGGATCGTGCCGCCGACACAGGCCGCCGACACGTTGCCGAGCTCGACCGCGTCGAGCTGCTTGAGCGTACCGGCGATCGGGCCGATCAGTATCTCGCCGCGCGGGTTGAGCGCCTCGACCGAAAAGGAACGATCGCGCGCGGTGAAGACCAGCGGCGGATCGACAAAGCCCATGTCCCAGCGCGTGTAGCGGCCTGGAAACTCGAAGCTCGACGAAAACAGCACGCCGCGCTTCGCATCGAGCGCATCGGAGAGCGCCGTGTCGGCGGAGCTGTACGGCCGCGCGACGACCTCGCGCGTAACGTCAATGCCGCCTTCGGTTGTATAGGTCTTGGGCTGCATCTCGGGTCCCTTTTGCGATGCCGCCTCGGGGACCTGTAGCGCCTTGCCCTGGATATGACAAAGGCCGCCCGGTTCTCCGAGACGGCCTGAATTTGGAATAGCTAGCGGGCCGCCTCTGTCAGACGGGCCACCACCACTGTGCCAAGGACGTACGCTTGATCATGCGGGGCTTATAGCAGGCGGAAGGCATTACAGCAACGCGCGTCTCGATTGGACTGTCATTCCGGGCGGTCCGTGGGACCGATCCCGGAACCCATGAACACGGACGGCGCCAAGCTGGGCGGAGCTCTGTCATGGGTTCCCCGCTTTCGCGGGAATGACGCAAAGGGGCTACCGTCTAACGGAACAGCGCCTGCCAGCGTTCGAGGCTTTTGGGCGGCCAGACCTCGCTGGTCTTGTAATAGCCCTCGAAGACGCGGGCGTCCTTCGGCAACTCGAGCCACGGCGCCTTGCTGCGGGTGAAGATGTGGACGTCAGGCGTGATCTGGCTCGGGTCGTCGAGCGATCCGGCGCAGAGCAGCACCGTGTCACCCGGAGCCGCGTGATACTTGTGCCATAGCGCGGTGCCGCATTTCGGGCAGCGCAGCACGTCGTGCGGCTTGCCGCTGCTGCCGGGCGGCACGGAAAACGCCACGGGCGCCTCGCCGCGTGCCGCGACGAACTCGCGCTCGATCCACAGATTGACCGCGAAGGCGGCGCCGCTCACCCGTTGGCAGTCTCGGCAATGGCAGGCGTGGACGATCATGGGGGTGTTGGTCAGCCGATAGCGCACCGCGCCGCACGCGCAACCGCCTTCAAGACCTCCGGTACCGCTCAATGTCCCTCCGCTCGCAAAACCCCCTCCGAGACTGATATATAAGCGCTATGTCGAACCGGGAACATTGTGATGAGTGATCTGCGCCCGCTGATCGCACGGGTCGCCGCCGGCGAACGGCTGAGCGAGGCGGAGGCCGAAGAGGCGTTCGAGATCATCATGTCCGGCA
>DATJSH010000024.1:0-7112 GCA_035504235.1 Allostellaceae bacterium
CTTCATCACCGCCGACCAGAACGGCCCGAAGCATCTCAACATCAAGCTGACCCGCGCCAAGCTCGAAGCGCTGGTCGACGACCTCATTCAGCGCACCATCGGCCCGTGCGGCGCGGCGCTGAAGGATGCCGGGCTGAAGGCGAGCGAGATCGACGAGGTGATCCTCGTCGGCGGCATGACCCGCATGCCCAAGGTCATCGAGACCGTAAAGCAGTTCTTCGGCAAGGACCCGAACCGCGGCGTCAACCCGGACGAGGTGGTCGCGATCGGCGCGGCGATCCAAGCCGGCGTGCTGCAGGGTGAGGTCAAGGACGTCCTGCTGCTCGACGTGACCCCGCTGTCGCTCGGCATCGAGACGCTGGGCGGTGTCTTCACCCGGCTGATCGACCGCAACACCACGATCCCGACCAAGAAGAGCCAAACCTTCTCGACCGCCGAGGACAACCAGACAGCGGTCACCATCCGCGTCTTCCAGGGCGAGCGTGAGATGGCGGCGGACAACAAGCTGCTCGGCCAGTTCGACCTGGTCGGCATCCCGTCGGCGCGCCGCGGCCTGCCGCAGATCGAGGTCACCTTCGACATCGACGCCAACGGCATCGTCCAGGTGTCGGCGAAGGACAAGGCGACCGGCAAGGAGCAGCAGATCCGCATCCAGGCCTCGGGCGGCCTCAACGACGCCGACATCGAGCAGATGGTCAAGGACGCCGAAGCGCATGCCGAGGAGGACAAGAAGCGGCGCGAGCTGGTCGAGGCCAAGAACCAGGCCGACGGCCTGATCCATACCACCGAGCAGACCCTCAGCGAAGCCGGCGACAAGGTGCCGGAGTCTGAGAAAGCGCCAGTGACGGCTGCGATCCAGGCCCTGAAGGATGCCTTGGGTAGCGACAATGCCGACGAGATCAAGGCGAAGACCGAGGCCCTGGCTCAGATCGCCATGAAGCTCGGCGAAGGCATGTACAAGGCGCAGCAGGAAGCCGGCGGCCCACAGGGCGGACCCGGCGAAGGCCCGCAAGCCGGCCCGCACGGCGGCGGTCAGCACGCCGGGCACGACGACAAGGTCGTCGATGCCGACTTCGAGGAAGTCGACGAGAAAAAACGCGGCCAAGGCTAAGCGGAACTTCGATGCCGCAAGGCACTATATTGGCTTGTCCCCGGGCGCCAGCCCGGGGGCTGCGCCTCCCCCGCGATACGAGCCGCAAGCGTTGATGATCGACGATGGCTAAGACGGATTATTATGAGACGCTCGGCGTCGCCAAAGGCGCGAGCGCCGACGACCTGAAGCGGGCCTATCGCCAGATGGCGATGAAGTACCATCCCGACCGCAATGCCGGGGACAAGGCCGCCGAGCAGAAATTTAAGGACGTCAACGAAGCCTACGATGTCCTCAAGGACGATCAGAAGCGCGCCGCCTACGATCGTTTCGGTCATGCCGCGTTCGAGAACGGCGGCATCGGCGGCGGCGCCGGCGGGTTTAGCGGCTTTCAGGGCGGGTTCGCCGACATCTTCGAGGAGATGTTCGGTGCGATGGGCGGCGCTCGACGCGACGCCGGCCCGAACCGCAGCGGCAGCGATCTGCGCTACAACCTCGAAATTACACTCGAGGACGCGTTCAAGGGCAAGCAGACGACGGTCCGCGTCAACACCTTTGGTCAGTGCGAGCCATGCCGTGGCAAGGGCGCCGAGCCGGGTTCGTCGCCGACGACCTGCCGTACCTGCCAGGGGCATGGCCGGGTGCGGGCGCAGCAAGGATTCTTCACCATCGAGCGCGCCTGTCCGACCTGCCAGGGCGCCGGTACGGTCATCGAGAAGCCGTGCCGCGCGTGTGGCGGGCAGGGTCGCGTGCGGCGCGAAAAGACGCTGTCGGTCAACATCCCGCCGGGAGTCGAGGACGGCACCCGTATCCGCCTCGCCGGCGAAGGCGAGGTCGGAATGCTCGGCGGCGCCGCGGGTGACCTCTACATCTTTATCAGCATCGCCCAGCACGCGATCTTTCAGCGCGACGGCGCCAACATCTATTGCCGCGTGCCGCTGCCGTTCACCACGGCGGCGCTCGGCGGCTCGATCGAGGTGCCGACTGTCGAGGGGACGCGCACCAAGGTCACCGTGCCGGCGGGGACGCAATCCGGCCACCGCTTCCGGCTGCGCGGCAAGGGCATGACCGTGCTGCGCTCGCCGACCCGGGGCGACATGTATGTCCACGCGGTGGTCGAAACGCCGGTCAATTTGACCAAACGCCAGCAGGAATTGCTACGCGAGTTCGAAAAGGAGGGCGGCGGCAAGACCAACCCGGAAAGCGAAGGCTTCTTCGCCCGCGTCAAGGAATTCTTCGAGGACCTGCGGGAGTAGCTCCTCCTCGCCACTCCCCCTTGCGGCGCATCGGCAAAATAGACCGCTCGTCGCTTGCGGGGTGATAGAGTGGCCGCGACAAAGGGAGGCGGCCGATGGCGAATTACAGCATCTGTCTGGGAACCGCGGGCTGGGGCGTGTGGCACAGCCCGGATTCCGGCGGCTCGTGGACCCGGCATCGCGCCCCTTTTCCGCTCAATAGCCGCATCCAGGCGCTGGTCGCGCATCCGAAAGACGCACATACGGTTTTCGCCGGCGGCGACACAGGCTTGTTCGTCAGCCACGATGGCGGCGCGAAGTGGGAGCGCATCGGCACCCAAGGCGCTTTGCCGACGATCTGGTCGCTGACCGTCGATCCCGTGGATCCCGACACCCTCTTTGCCGGCACGCGCCCGGCCGGGGTCTATCGCTCGCGCGACGGCGGACACCAGTGGGAGAAGCTGGCTGTGGACATCGCGCTTGAGTGCTCGATCGGCGTGCCTTTCGTGACCGCAATCGTCGTCGATCCGGACGATCATCGCACGGTCTGGGCCGGCGTCGAGATCGACGGGGTCTTCCGCAGCACGGATGGCGGCGACACCTGGACCCACCAGAAGACGGGTCTCTACGATCCCGACATCCATTCGGTGGCGGTCGCCCAAACCGAGCCAAAGCGCGTCTACGCCAGCACGGCGCGCGAGGTGTTCGTCAGCGATAACCTCGGCGATACCTGGCAATCCCTCGACATCCGGGAGAAATGGCCGCTGCCCTACGCTCGCGGTCTCGCGGTCAAGACCGACGATCCCCGCGTGCTGTTCGCCGGCTGCGGCGAGACCACGACAGGCGAAACGGGCTACGTGCTGCGCACCGCCGATTACGGGCAGCGATGGGAGGTCTTGAACCTCCCGAGCCAGCCCAATGCCACGATATGGGGTCTCGCGACGCATCCCGCCGAGCCCAACCGCATCGTCGCGTTCAGCCTCTTCGGCGAGGTTTATGTCACCGAGAATGCCGGCGGTTCATGGCGCAAGATCGCGCGCGACTTTGGCGAGATCAGGACGGCCGCCTGGGTGCCGAACTAACCCTCGCCGAGCCCCATCATCTCAAGCACGGCGGCGCCGAGCACGCCGTAGGGGTTGCACAGCGTCTCGGGCAGCTCGAGATGGCTGTAGTTCTCGGCGACGATCAGTTCGCGCAATTTGCCGGTATCGCGCACGACCGCCGCGAATTCCTTCGCCTGGCGGATGAATTCGGGGGTCTCGTACGTGCCGTAGGAGACGATCACCGGCGCCGACAGGCGATCGAGATGGCGGATCGGGCTTAGCGCTTCGACCATCCGGTCGGTAAACTTGACGTAATTGGCGCGCGCCGAGAGCCGTACCGGCGCCAGCTCGTACATGCCGCTGGTGCAGAGGCCGCCCTTGAGGATGTCGGCGGGGAGGTCGTGCTCGCCGGCCCAATCGGTGGTCAGCGCCACGGCCGCGAGATGCGCGCCGGACGACTGGCCACCAATGTAGAGCCGGGCGGGGTCGCCGCCAAAGCTCGCGGCGTTGCGCCAGATCCAGGCGATCACACGGCACACCTGCTTGGCCATCGGGAAGAGGCTGCCGCCGGCGTCCGCGACATTGATGAAGTCCGGGACGACGTAGTGCGCGCCGGCGCGGGTGAACATTTCGGCCGGCGCCGAATATGAGCTCGCCTCGCCGCGTATCCACGCACCGCCATGGATAAAGACAAAGACCGGCGCATTGGGCTTGTCGGTGCGAAAGATGTCGAGTTGTTCGATGGCGCTCTCGCCGTAGGCGCGGCGCTCGGGCTCGCCGAGCCTTGCGCGGGTGCGCGCACTGTTCGAGGCCCAGCGCTTGTTAAGCTGCAGGATGTTCGGCTGATAGACGGCCTGGTCATACGCGGCGTCGAGCTCAATCTGGTCGTAATCGAGAAAAACCAGCGGGCCTTTCTCGTGCGGCGGCGGCCCGCGATATGGGTCGACGCGCGGCGGCGGGAGGACGATGTCGTTCATGGGTACTTTCGTTCGTCATCCCCGGGCTTGTCCCGGAGAACCCCAGCGGATGTCCCTTGGGATGGCCGGAACAAGTCGGGCCATGACGATCTTGAAGGGAAGGGCTACGGCCGGAAGACAGCGAAGCACTTGTCCGAATTGAAGATGTAACTCTCGACGTAATCGATGATCTCAGGCTCGCGCTTCAATTCGTGCATGGCGCCGCCGAGCGTGACCCAATTGAGGAACTCCTGCTGCCCGGCGTCCTCGATCTGCGCGGTGGTGAGCTCACGCCAACGGGTAAGCTTGCCCGACGATAATTCGTCAAAGCGCGCGCGGTCGCCGGCATTGTCCGGATAGAGATAGTGGTTCTTCGGCGTCAAAAACGCGTGCGACCAGGAGGACGAGGCGATGAGCGCGACGCGCCACGGGCTGTCGGCCAGCACGCGCGCGATCGCCGCGCCGATGTCAAAGCAACGCCGCGGGTTCGGCCCAGGCGGATCGACCAGATTGGGGTCCGCGTCGCCCGTCAGATGCGCGGTGGAGCCGCGCTTGGCAATGACGCTCGACCCGTAGCAATTCACGTGGAACGGCACGACCGGATAGGGGAAGCCTTTCCGGTCGTAGTCGAGATACATCACCGTGTTGATAAAGGCGTGCGGCAGCCCGTTCTCGTAGCGCATCTTGTAGGCGTAGCTGACGTCGTAATCCTCCCCGATCAGCTTTGCCGCCAGATAGGACGCGCCGGGCTTGTGGCCCTTGGTCTTGATCACCGTCTCCTTGCCCTCGCCCCACACGTTGGTCGAACCCGCCATGTAGCGGCTGAACGGGTGCGACTCGGTCTCCTCCTGGAGAAAGACACAGAATGACGGCACCCCTTCCTCGCGGAAGTTCTCGTACTGGTCGTCGCCGAAGATCACGACGAAATCGGGCTTGAACTCGTCGATCGCCCTGCGCGCCTCGCGGAAGCCGTTGACCAACCGCGCGCGGTGCTCCGTGGCCGAGGCGACCGGGTCCTTCCATTCCTGCTGCATCTGGGCCGGCCAGGTCTTCGGGTCCTTAAGCTGGTCCGGCACCTGGTCGCTGTTGAGCGTACGGTTCAACAGGCCCGCCATCTGCGCGTCGGGCTGAATGAGGCCCGGATAATGGGTGACGCCGATACCGAGGATTTCGCCCATCGTGTCCCTCCCTTGAGGCTTGCTGGTCAAATCATAGCAGAGCCAATGCCAGTTCTCGACTAGGATCGAGAGCAAACGACCGGGAGGAACCCACATGCCGAACTTCAAGCCCTCGCCCGATCTCGACATGCATTACGAGGTCGACGATTTCACCGACCCGTGGACCACGCCAGAGACTGTGCTGATGCTGCACGGCAATGCCGAGAGCGGGCTCGCCTGGTGGCGCTGGGTCCCGAAAGTGTCGCGGCACTACCGGGTGGTGCGGCCCGACATGCGGGGGTTTGGCCAATCGACGCCGATGCCGCGCGACTTCCCGTGGACCTTGGACCGGCTGATCGAGGATTTCTGCCTGTTGATGGACCATCTCGGCATCGACCGGTTCCACCTGCTCGGCGCCAAGATCGGCGGCACCATCGCCCGCGCGTTTGCTGCGCGCCGGCCGGAGCGGGTGAAGACCTTGACCGTGGTCGGCACACCGCCGCCGTTCCGCGCGGAAGCGGCGGCGAATGTCGGCGCCACCGTTAAGATGTTCGAGGATCACGGCGTCGAATACTGGGCGCGACAGAACATGGCGAACCGCCTGGGCAGCGCTTTTCCGCAGGAAGGCTTCGACTTCTGGGTCAAGTACATGGCGCGCACCGCCGCCTCGACCCAGATCGGCTTCATGCCGACCATCGCCATCGCCGATATCCGCTCGGACATTCCCAAGATCAAATGCCCGACGCTCGTCGTCACCACCGAGGACAGCGGCCTCGGCTCGGTCGATGCGATGCGCGCCTGGCAGGAGCAGATCGCCGGCTCGGAGCTCGTGGTGTTCCCGGGCAATTCGTACCACGTCGCCGCAACCCACGCGGAGCAATCGGCCGACGCGATGCTCGATTTCCTGAAGCGCCGAGGCTGAGGAGAGAGCCATGTACAAAGCCACCGCCGATAAAGTCTTGCCGACCTCGATCATTGGCTCGCTGCCGCGTCCGGCCTGGCACACGGCGCAGCTCGGGCGACGCAGCTTTTTGGAGGCGATGGTCAACGCGCGCTGGCGCGAGCAGTACGAGGATGCCGTCTCGACCCATCTGCGCGCGCAGGAAGTCGCCGGACTCGACATCTGCACCGACGGAGACGCGCATTACGACGAGGAGATCGGCGGCTGGAGCTGGCAGAGCTATCCGCTGACCCACATGGCCGGCTTCTCGCCCGAGGTCGCGCTGACCGTCCCCAAGGTCAACAACGCCGCCCAGCCGCGCGGGCAGATCCTGCACGACCAGCTCGAAGCGCGCGTCGTCCCGCGCATCGTCGGGCCGATCGGTCCCGGCAATCTGCAATATTCGGCGATGTGGAAGGTGGCGCAGCGGCTGACCTCGCGCCCGGTCAAGTTCGGCACGATCATGCCCGAGCTGCTCGCCGCGGCGGTCGAGGACGACTACTACAAGGACCCGGTCGAGCGCGTCTGGGCCTTCAGCGAGGCGATCAACCAGGAGCTTCACACGCTCGCCGATGCCGGCTGCCCGGTGATCCAGATGGAGGAGCCGCAAATCCACATGGTGCCGGCGCGCGGCAAGCCGTTCGGCACGCTGGAAATTCCCGAGCTGGTGAAGATTTTCAACAACACGGTC